>CALXVT010000007.1 GCA_944392175.1 uncultured Clostridia bacterium | reverse complement strand
AATATCATTTTTGGTACTCTCTTTCAATATTTTATTTTCAATGTTGGTGTGACATATCTATTTTAAACCTATATTTTAATTTTTTTATTAAAAAATTCCCTGAAATATGCTTTTATTGATTGCACATTCCAGGGAACTAATAGGATTATTTTACATCGAAGATCATCCTCCGCTTCCCAGGCTTATCAATCACCAGATTAAGCCTTTCCGCGATAAGCTTGGCCTTTTTGTTCGAGATATTATTCGGAAAATATAAATGGACTTCCCCTCTTATATATCTCGAGTCAAAGTTATCGGAGCCATAAATTTGGCGTGTTACGTTTCTAGCCCGTCTTTCCGATGTTTTCTTGCCTCGAATTAAAATTTTCTCAGGCATACAATCCCTCCTTAAAAAGTATTAAAAAATTTAGCCTCAATATTATTATACTCTTTTTGTTGGTTTTATGTCAATCAAATGTGTTAATTTGTCTTATTTTGTATTATCTGTTATAATACTTATATTATGGAAACAATAGAAAGATATAATCATTTAAATACTTATTATAAAAATAAATTTGGAGAAAGGACATTAAAAATTTGCATTGATGCAGGTTTTACATGTCCTAATCGCGATGGAACTTTAAGCAATTCTGGTTGTATTTTTTGTAGTGAAAAAGGTTCTGGTGAATTAATTAAATATTCAAGTCAGCATATAGAAAATCAAGTAAAGAATTTTTTAAATAGTTATCGAGGCATGCGTGCAAATAAATTTATCGTATATTTTCAAAATTTTACTAATACTTATGATACTATTGAAAATTTAAAGAAAAAATACGACTCTGCTCTAATTGATAATAGAATTGTTGGCATCTCTGTAGCAACCAGACCTGACTGCATATCAGAAGATATTGCTAAACTTCTTTCATCATATTTAGATAAATATAATGTTTCTGTTGAACTTGGTCTGCAAACTTCTAATGATAATATCGGGAAAATAATTAACCGTTGTTATTTAAGTTCGCAATTTACTAAAGCTGTAGAAATATTAAGGAAATATAATATAGAAGTAATCGCACATATGATGATAGGACTTCCAACAGAAACATCTGATGATATAAAAAATACTGTGACTTTTATAAATAAGCATAATATTCAAGGATTAAAAATACATTCAACATATGTAGTAAAAAACACTGTTCTTGCTGATATGTATTTAAATAAAAAATATGAACCAATTACATTAGAATATTATTTAGATAGTTTAGCTTATGTAATAACACATATTCGAAAAGATTTAATAATTCATAGGATTTCTGGTGATGCACCAAAAGATTTGCTTGTTGCTCCTGAATGGAATTTGCATAAAAAATGGATATTAAATGGATTTGAAAAGCTATTGAAAGAAAAAGATTTATGGCAAGGAAAATATTATTTTAAATATTAATTTCGTTTGATTGACTACATTATAACTAAAACAAAAAAGGAGAAATATGTTTTCTCCTTTTTTTGTTTTACTTATGTATTTAAAATTGCTATTAATTTTTAGCTGCTATTTTAGAAAATATTTTACTTCCTATTATAGGTCTTAGTATATTTACAATTACATATATTAATATAACTGCAATTGCATCACTCTTTTTACTTTCACTCATTGCAAAAGTAATTATAGTTGCAATAACTAAAATCAAGTTTACTATATTTTGTAATGTAGGTGGAATTTTAATATTTGTTGAAAAAAAGTTAAAATTATATTCTATTTTTCCAGTTCCTTGTAAAGCTTTTGCTTTCTTATAATCTCTTGAATAAATAATAATCGTATTAATTATCACACCAATTACTGCATATAAAATTGGACTTAATATAATATTCTTCATTTGTTTTCCTCCATTTATCAAAAAAATTCTAACATATTATAAGATACGTTTACATTTCTATTCATTTAATGTCAATTTTTCTGCAATATATAATATATGACTACTATATCCCATAAGATCTTCTCTTTCACAATTTGATAAATGATATTTTAACCATATTTTAAAATCTTCATCAGATAATTCATTTACATATATTGCTCCCAAACTTCCTGCAATTCCATCTGTTGCAAGTTCATTAATCTTTTTTACATTTTTATATTTTGTCATCATTTTATTAAAATCTTTAATATATCTTACTGCAAAAATTTCTTCAGGAATGTTTTGAACTTTAAAATTATCATCACATATTTTTTCTAATTCTTTTAAGTGTCCCTTTTTCAATCCATAATTTAAAATAGGTGCTTCATTAGTAATATATGCAAAAAATATTTTTCCACCTGTTTTTGTAACTCTTATTGCTTCACTTATTGTTTTTTCAACCTCTTCTTCAGTAAATAAATGATATAATGGGCCTAAACATAAAGTTATATCAAATGTATTATCACTGTATCTACTTAAATCTAAAGAATTTCCTTGTACTGCATTAATTTTCATATTTGGCTCAATTTTTTCTTTTAATTTTTCCAAATTACTTTCTATTAGTTCTAAAGCATTTACTTCAAAACCTTTTTTAGCATAATAAATTGTATACCTACCTGTTCCGGCACCTATTTCTAAAATTTTATCTCCTGGCTTTAAATATTTTTCTATATATTTTGTTGTAGTTATAAATTCTATGCTATGAGCTTTATCCTTTTCTAATCTTCCATCTTCATCATATTCTGCATAATAATTATTTAAAATATCTTTTACATTATCCATTATTATCCCCTTCTTTATCCCAATTTCTTGTTACATTCTCTTTTTCTTTATTATAAACTGCATCAAATAAATTTATATTTAGTTTATTACATATTGTAGTAAGAACTATAAAAACATCTGCGATCTCATTTTCTATATTTGAATAATGATTTAGTTTTGTATTATCTACAGCCATATCTGTATAATCTTTTCTTACAGCTTTTGCAAGTTCTCCAGTTTCTTCTAATAGTAAAAGCATTTTTTTCTCTATTTCTTCGTTTTCAAAACCTCTTATTCTAATTACACTTCTTATATAATCCTGTATTTCAGCTAAAGAGCTGGTCTTATCTATTTTCTCTAATAAACCTTCTTGTGTAGAATTTTTATTATTTTCCTCATATTTATTTGTATTTTCTATTACTTCTTTTAGATAAATTTTATTATAAAATCCTCCCTTTTTCTCTTCTTTTGCTTTTCTTATTTTTTCTATATTTTCATCACTTATTTGTCTAAACTTTTTAATAGCTTTTAAAACTTCCATAATATCTGCCATCTCTTTTTCTTCGTGGCATGATATATATTCATTAACTTCTTCTAATAATTTTTTATCTAATTCTTTTTCATACTCCGAATCTTTTAAAATTTCAAACTTACATTGTTTGTCTTGTTTTTCTATTTCTTCTGGTATTTTATCTCTTACTAATTTATTATATTTATATATCATACCCATCACCTCATTTTTGACATTTTATATTTTGAAGTAATACGTTGTCAATATAAATATGAAATTTTGTTCGCACATTTTTCATTTAAATCTTATTTTTATTTTTAAATCTTTTATTTACATTATTCCAATTGACAATATTCCAAAAAGCTTTAATATATTCTGCTCTATTTGCTTTATATTGTAAAAAATATGAATGTTCCTACATATCCAGTACAAGTATTGGTCTAGAATTCCAAATAGTTAAATCTTGATGTTTTTCACATTGAATTATTTCTAGTTTATTTAATCTTGGATTCCACACTAACAAATTCCAACCAGATGCTTCTACAACTTTACTACTTTCTGTAAATTGCTCTTTAAATATTTCAAAACTTCCAAAATCTTTATTAATTTGTTCCATTAAATTCAAATCTGGTGATGATGGAATTGCAGGTCCAATATTTTCAAAAAATAATTCATGTAATACTACTCCTGAAGCAAAAAATGATAGATTTTTTTCAAGGCATTTTATATTTTCAAAATTTCTTTCTTGTCGTGCTTTTTCCAATTTATCCAAAGTTAAATTTGTATTATCAACATATCCTGCATACAAAGTATTATAGTGGATATTTAATGTTTCTCTACTATAATATGGTTCTAAACTGTCTAAAGGATATTCTAAATTTATTTTTTTAATCATAAAAAACTCCTCCATATTTTCATAATATGAAGAAGTTTTTTATTTATGATTAATTGTATAATATAACATAACGGTGATTTTTATATACCATTACATCTATGTTTTCACCTACTTTATAGATATCATCTATGTAATAAAGACTTTTTACTTTTTTTCCATTAATATCAACAATTAAATAATGTCTAGTTGAAAATTCGGTATTAAATTGGCTTTTTATTTTTATAATTGTGCCTATTTCTTTATGACCATTTGCAAAAACTTTTTTTCTATTAATATAGTAATCTAATATTCGAACAACTCCAGATAAAATTCCTATAGATACTAAAATCATAATAATAAACAATATTAAAAATATTATTATATATGCCTCATCATTATTCCAAATTAATAATTTAGACATATTAAAAATTAATATAGCCATGAATATGTAAACTGTATAAATTAATAATCCATCTAATATTACATTTAAATTCACAAATCTTTTTGTTGAAGCAATTAGTCCTAATATTATTAGTATTATTATTCCTATAACCTTCATTCTGTACCTCCACATTCAGAATTTTCTCTTTTGTTATTTTCTTTTTTCAATTTCAGTTTCTAAATTTTCTATTATTTTACAAATTATATCTTCTCTGCAATATTTCTGATTAGTTTCTTTATATAAAGATGTAGCAATATCTGCAATTTCGTCTGAAAATTCATTTTCATTAACATTAAATCCAATTCCAATAAATATTTCTTTTACATGTTCTTTGATTGTTGTAGTCTCTGTTAAAATCCCACATATTTTTTTATTATTTAATAATAAATCATTTGGCATTTTTATTTCTAAATCCATATTATATAAATCTCTAATTGCTTTTTTAATATTTTCTGCGATTGCATAAGTAAAACCTTCTAATTTACTTAAACTAATTTTTGGCTTTAAGATTATTGTCATTGCTATATTATCTTCTTTAGTATGCCAAATTCTTCCATGTGTTCCTTTTCCTCTTGTTTGGACATCAGCTATAATTATACTTCCATCTTTATATTTTTCTACATGTCTCTTGGCTTCTGTTTGTGTTGAATCTATTTCTTTAAAGAAATGTAGATCTTTTCCAATATATTTAGTTTTTGCATTTTGTATTTTTTCTATTTCCACTAAAATATCTCCTTATAGTATAATATCTCTTTTTAATAAATTATTTTTTACAGTTCCAGTCCCTATAAATTTATTATCTACATAAATTTTATATAATCCGTTTTCATTTTGTACAGTTAATTGCACACCATTTAAAAATAAATTTAATTTTTTAGAACTAAGATTTAATTTTGGACTCTCCTTTAAGATATCTTCTAAAGTATATAAATATTTATCATAATTTTCAATATTAACCTCATCTATCTTTATTGCGCAATCTATATTAAATTCTCCGACTTGTAATCTTTTTAAATTTTTCATATATCCTACAGTATTTAATTTTTCTGCAATATCTTCACACAAACTCCTTATGTATGTACCTTTTGAGCAACTCACTATAAATTTAATATTATTTTCTTTATATTCGATTAATTTTATTTTGTATATTTCAATTTTCCTAGGTTCTACTTCTACTTTTTCACCTTTTCTTGCATATTCATATAGCTTTTTGCCATTCTTTTTTATTGCGGAATACATCGGAGGAATTTGTTCTTGTTTTCCTATAAAACCTTCTAACACATTGGTTAAATTTTGTTTTATATATTCTGTATCAACATTTTTTTCTTCTATTATTTTCCCTTCAATATCTGCAGTATCAGTTTTCTTACCTAATTCTATTTGGGCCTCATAAATTTTATCATGATTTATTAAATATTTAGAGAATTTTGTTCCTTTTCCTATTAAAATAGGTAAAACTCCTGTTGCATTAGGATCCAATGTACCTGTATGACCTACTTTTGAAATATTTAATTTTTTCTTCAATTTTGCTACTACATCATGTGATGTATAACCTTTTTCTTTGTTTATTACTATAATTCCATCCATATTTAACCTCTTTATAATTAAAAATGAACTTTAAGGACCGCCCCTAAAGTTCAAATTTGGAAAAAGGACAGTCCCTTAAATCCCTATTTTAATACTTTTCTTATTGCACTTACTAATGTATTTTTTATTTGTTCTGGTGTACCTGCTAACTTACATCCTGCAGCTTTAACATGACCTCCACCACCAAATAATATTGCTATATCTGATACATTTACATAGTTATTAGAACGTAAAGAAATTTTATAAGTCTTATCTTCTCTTTGACGTAAGAAAACTGAAACTTCTACTCCTTCTATATCTCTTCCTCTTTCTACAATTCCTTCATGATCTCCTGGTTCAGCATTAACATCTTTCTCATCTTGTTTTGTTATATATGTAAATGCAATTTTTCCATCTTCTAAGAATTCCAATCTATTCATTGCAATTCTTGATAGTTCAAAGCTTGATCTTGTACGAATTTGAAAAGCTTTTTTGTATACATCTGAAACGTTAACTCCTGTTTGTAATAACCATGCTACAAATTGAAATGTTTCTGCTGATACACCTTGGTATTTGAATCCACCTGTATCAGTTATAATACCTGTTAATAGACAAGAACCTATAATTTTGTCTATTTTTACTTTTAAAGCTTCTAATACAATTATTAATATTTGAGCACATGCTGGTGATGCTGGATCAACATAATTATAATCTCCAAACATACCGTTTTTAGCATGATGATCAATATTTATACTAGTTTTAGCTTCTTCAAAATAATTTCTCCATCCATTCAATCTTTCGATTGTAGCACAATCAACTGCAATTGCTAAATCATAATTTTTATTTGTACCTTCTTTTTTGATTTCATCAGCTCCTGCTAAAAACTCAAAATTTCTAGGACATTCTGGAATTATTACATCAGGATTTTTTCCTAATTGTTTTAAAGCATTATACATTGCTAAAGCGCTTCCTATCGCATCTCCATCAGGTGTTTCATGTGTTAGCACAACTATACTTTCTGCTTTTTTTATTTCTTCTACAATATTGTCTAAAGTTGTCATAGCTATTCTCCTTTATTTTCTGGTTTAATATCTTTTATGACTTCTTTTAGAATTGTATCTATTTTAGAACCATATTCTATTGAATCATCAAAAATAAATATAATTTCTGGAGTTATACGTAAGTTTACTCTTTTTGCTACTTCTGTTCTAACAAATCCTGCAGACTTTTTAAGTGCTGCAAGAACTTGTTTATTATCTTTAGCATTTAGCATACTTACATATACTTTTGCATATTTTAAATCTCCACTAACTTTTACTTTTGTTACACTAATTAAACCTGTTATATTTGGATCTTTTAGGTCATAAGAAATTATATTACTTATAACCTTTTTTAATTCTTCGTCAACTCTACCCATTCGGTTTTCTTTTCTATTAGGCATATTTACCTCCTTTGAATATTATCTTTTAACTTCTTCCATTATAAATGCTTCGATAATATCTCCTTCTTTTATGTCATTATAATTTTCTATTTGCATACCACATTCAAAACCTTTATTAACTTCTTTTACATCATCTTTAAATCTCTTTAATGAAGCTAATTTTCCTTCGTGTATTACGACTTCATCACGGATTACACGAACACCTGCATTTCTTTCTATTTTTCCTGTTAATACAAATGCTCCACCAATTGTTCCTACACTTGAAATTCTAAATGTTTGTCTTATCTCAGCTGTTCCAATTAATTTTTCTACATATTTTGGATCTAGCATTCCTTTCATAGCTGTTTCAACATCTTCTATTGCTTGATATATAACAGAATATTGTTTAATCTCTACATTATCTTTTTCTGCTTGTGTTTTAGCTGTTGGAACAGGTCTTACATTAAATGCAATTATAATAGCATTTGAAACATTAGCAAGTGTTACATCAGATTCTGTTACAGCACCAACTGCTGAATGTATAACTTTTACTCTTACTTCTTCATTACTTAATTTTTCCATAGATTGTTTAACTGCTTCAACAGTTCCTTGAACATCTGCTTTTATAATTAAGTTTAATTGTTTTAATTTACCTTCTTCCATTTGGCTAAATAAATTATCCAAAGTAACTTTATTAACTTGATTAATTGATTTTTCCCTTGCTTGTCTTTTTCTTCTTTCTATTAAATGTTTAGCCATTTTTTCATCTTTTACTTCATAGAAAGTTTCTCCAGCTTCTGGAACTTCTGTAAGTCCCATAACTTCAACTGGCATTGATGGTCCTGCCTTTTTAACTTTTTGTCCTTTATAATTTTTCATAGCTCTAATTCTTCCTATAGAAGAACCTACAACTATTGTATCTCCAACATCTAAAGTTCCTCTTTGTACTAGAAGTGATGCTACTGGTCCTTTAGATTTATCAAGTCTTGCTTCTATTACTGCTCCTTTAGCTTGTTTATTAGGATTTACTTTTAAATCTAACATATCTGCTTCTAATAAAACCATTTCTAATAATTGATCTATATTTTGATGAGTTTTAGCAGATATTGGAACATAAATTGTATCTCCTCCCCATTCTTCTGGAACTAATTCGTATTTCATTAATTCTTCTTTAACTTTTTCTACATTTGCTCCTGGTAAATCTATTTTGTTTATAGCAACAATAATTGGAATATTAGCTGCTTTGGCATGATTTATTGCTTCTACTGTTTGTGGCATAACACCGTCATTTGCTGCAACTACCAATATTGCTATATCTGTAATTTGAGCTCCTCTTGCACGCATACTTGTAAATGCTTCGTGTCCTGGTGTATCTAAGAATGTTATATTTCTACCATTTACTTTTACTTGATAAGCACCAATATGTTGTGTAATTCCTCCTGCTTCACCTTCTATAACATTTGTAGAACGTATAGCATCTAAAAGTGATGTTTTACCATGGTCTACGTGTCCCATAACAACTATTACAGGCGCTCTTGGAACTAAATCTTCTGCCTTATCTTCAGATTCGTCAAATAAAATATCTTCTTCTTTAACTACATTCTTTTTATGAGCTGTTACTCCAAATTCTTGTGCTACTAAATAAGCTGTATCAAAATCTATATCATTATTAATTGTTGCCATTATTCCATAGCTTAACAATTTTTTAATAACTTCACTACTAGTCTTTTTAAGTTCTGCAGCTAAATCTTTAACAGAGATTGTTTCTGGTATTGTTATTTCTGTAAGTTTAAATATTTTTTGCTTTGATTCTGCTGGCTTTTGATTTTTATTATTTTTCTTTTTATTACGTTTTCCTCTAGTTGTAGATAAATCATAATAATCCAACATTCCACCATCTTGCTCTGTAAACATTGTAGATAAGCTACTAGCTTGTTTTAAGTCTTGTAGTTTCTTTTCATTTATATCTTCATCAGTAAATCTTTTACTTGCTTTAGCAGACTTTTTACTTCTATTTTCTTCATATTTATTATTTTTTTGCTTATCTATAGATTTATTATATTCTCTTACATTTTCTTTTTCTGTAACTTCAGAAGCTATAATATTTTTAATATTTTTCTCTATGGCCTTTTCGTCCATTGGTCTTGGACCTCTAGAGAAGTTATTATTTCTATAATTTCCATTTTGATTATTTCTGTAATTATTATTTCTATTGTTATAACCTTCTCTATTGTTATTATTTCTGAAGTTTCTATTATCTCTTCTATTAAAATTATTATTTCTTTTAAAATCTTCTTTTTTATTATTATTTTCTGTTTCTTTTACTGTTTTTGTTTTTTGTAACTCTACCATACTCTCTCTTTCACTTTTTTCTAAATTTTTATTTTCTTCCTTTACAGGTTCAACTTCTTTTTCTTCTACAATTTTCTCTTCCTTTTTAACTTCTTTAACTTTTTCTTCTGTTTTTATTTTAGGTTTTGGCTCTTCTTTTTTCTTTATTCCAAACAATTCTTCAACTGTTAATGGCTTTGTTTGTTTATTTCTATAAACAATATTAAAATCCTTATTTTTATTTCTTTCCACAAAACCTAATTGTTTTTCTCTTTCACGTTGTTTTTTTACTTTTTCTTCTTCTTCCTTTTTATTTAGTTCTTCATCTGAAATAATAACTTCTCTTCTTATTATTACAGGTTCATCTTTTTTTGCATCATTTTTATCTTTTTTTACTGTCTTTTCTTTTTTATTATTTTTAGCTTTTCCTGTTTCCTCTTTTAATGCTTTCTCGATTTTTTCTGCTTCTTCATCTGTTACTGCACTTAGATGGCTTTTTACATCTATCTTTAGGCTCTGTGCTTTATCCAATACATCTTTACTTGCAAGACCTAATTTTTTTGCTATTTCGTGTATTTTTATTTTACCCAATAGCTTCACCCCCATCAATGATTTTTTCTATTCCTTTAACTATATTTATATCTTTAATTCCTATAATTGCTCTGTTTTTCTCACCTATTGCATTACTTAATTCATCTATTTTTCCCATAAATATAATTGGAATATTGTATTTATTTGCATAAAATTTATAATTTTTCTTGGTTTTTTCTGAAGCTTCTTCAGATATAATTAACATTTTTACTTTTTTTAGTTTTAATGCATTTTCTACTGCGTTATCTCCAGATACTATATTTCTAGCTCTTGTAGCTAATCCAAGTAAATTTAAAATTTTATTATTCACTAATTACACCTCTTAATTCATTATATACATCTTCACTAATAGACATTTCAAAATTTCTTTCTAAAGCTTTAGATTTTATGGCTTTTTCTAGGCATTCTATATTATCACAAATATATGCTCCCCTGCCATTTGCTTTTCCAGTTCTATCTAAAGAAATTTCTCCCTCTTTATTTTTTACAATTCTTATTAGCTCTTTTTTATCTTTCTTTTCTCTGCATCCTATACAAGTTCTTTGTGGTTGCTTTTTCATTATAACACTTCCTTTAGCTTGAATATTGCTATTACTCTTCAGAATCAGTGTTTGAATCATCATTTTCCATTTCTGCTTGTCTTTCTTCTAGTATTTTTCTAAATTGTGATTCTGATTTTATATCAATTTTCCAATCTGATAATCCTGTTAATTTAGCAGCAAGTCTTGCATTTTGTCCAGATTTTCCTATTGCTAAAGATAATTGATCATCTGGTACAATTACTTGTGCAATTTTTGTATCTTCATTTATATCTACTGCCATTACTTGTGCTGGTAATAATGCAGAAGAAATATATGTTGATAAATCAGCATTCCATTCTATAACGTCTATTTTTTCACCATTTAATTCGTTTATTATGTTTTGAATTCTAACTCCTTTTTGTCCTACACATGAACCAACTGGATCTATATTTTCATTTGGTGAATATACTGCAACTTTACTTCTGCTTCCTGCATCTCTTGATACACCTTTAATTTCTATAACACCTTCATATATTTCTGGTATTTCGAATTCAAATAATTTTCTAACGAATTCTGGACAAGCTCTTGAGATTATAACTTGTGGTACACCTTTTGCTCCTTTTTTTACATCTAATATATATCCTTTTATTTTATCATTTACCTGATATTTTTCTGTAGGTATTTGTTCTTTAGCTGGCATAACACCTTCTACTTTTCCTAAATCCATTACTACAATATTTTGATCTGCTTTTTGGATTATACCAGAAACTATTTCACCTTTTCTTTCACTGTATTCACTGTAAATAATTTCTCTTTCAGCTTCTCTTAATTTTTGAATTATAACTTGTTTAGCTGTTTGTGCAGCAATTCTTCCAAAGTTTTTTGGTACAAGTTCTATATCTACTGTATCTCCGATTTTTACTGTTTTGTCTATTTTTTTAGCATCTTCTAAGCTAATTTGTAAAACTGGTTTTTCTACATATTCTACAACTTCTTTTACTGCATATAAGTGTGATGCTCCTGTTTCTCTATCTACTACTACTTTAACATTTTCTTGTGAATTATAATTTCTTCTATAAGCTGTTAGTAATGCTGTTTCGATTGAATCTAATAAATAATCCTTTTTTATTCCTTTCTCTTTTTCTAATTCTTGTATTGCTACAATAAGTTGTTTATTATCTATTCCTTCACCTTTCATTTTTTTCTTAATTCCTCCTACCATTCAAATTTTATTTTTATTAACGAAATATCTTTTCTAGGTATATTAACATCATTTATTATTATGTTTTCTTCATCAAAATCTTTAAGTTCACCAGAAATTACTTTTTCGCCATTTAATGGTTTAAATAATTTTACTTCTACATTTTTTCCAATATTTTCTTTAATTTGCCAATCTTTTCTTAATATTCTTTCAACTCCTGGTGATGATACTTCTAAAAAATATTGATCTTTTATGTAATCTTTTTCGTCTAAAACCTCTGTAATTGCATTATTAACTTTTTCGCAATCTTCTAGACTTATTCCTTTTTCGTTATCTATAAAGATACGTAAGAAATAATCTTTTCCTTCTTTTTCGTAAATGACATCATAAAGTTTATATCCTATTTTTTCTATTATAGGCTTTACTAATTCTTCTACATTATTTTCTATTTTAGACAAATATTTTACCTCCCTTTACACCTATAAAGAGTGGGATTTGCTCCCACTCTTTATGTAATGTTTTTTGCTCTATGCGTATTATATAACAAATATTACCAAAAATCAAGGTTTTGACTATATTTTTTAGAGATTAGACAATATATAATAGGCTAAATAGTTAAATAAAACTCTAATCATCTCTATTTAAATAATGTTTAAAATCCGTTTCTTGAATTTTATCTTTTTCTTTTCTTCTACTTTCTAATTTTGACTGATGTTTTACAAATTGTTTTGGCATAGAATCTTTAACAACTAATGCTCCATTGTTTCCTATATCTATTGGTTTTGCTTCTTTTTTTTCTATAACTTTTGGATGTTTTAATCTTATATTAGTATCTAAAGTTGTTATTTCAAATCTACCTGTTTCATATAAATTTATAACTTTAGTCCTATCCTCATCTCTTTGAATTACTATAGATTGAACTACCATTTCTTTATCTTCTTTACTTTTAAACAATGCAAAAATTCCTTTTTTCCTTCTATTTTGTTCTTCTGCTAAATAAGAATCAGTCTTTTGTTCTTCTCCCCAACCTGCACTATAAGCTTTGAAACTTCTATCAGAATTTTTAGATATTATTATGATATCATCATCTATTTTTACATATTGTGGATTTATTGGGACTTCTTTTGTTCTTAAGTGAATTCTATCTAGTGTTTCTAAACATTCTGCTTGTTCTTTATCATTTTCTTTTCCTAGACTCATTAAATAAGCTTTTCTGCCTGCTTCTCTCATTCCTGTATTATTACTTATAAAACTTGATGTTGTATATGCATAAGTAATATATTTTTGCTTTAATGCTTCTAAACATATCTCTTGCAAATATTGGTCTTTTGTTTTAACTGTAACTCTTTTTAATGTATCCTCATCTAATTTTTCTACATCTCCTGAATTAACCTTACTTTCTAAATTTCCAATTGCATTTTCAAAAACAAATTCACTTTGCAAATCTTTTGGTTGTTGTAATAGTCTCTCAATATCTTGTTCAGGATGTTCTCTTTTTTGTATTCTATCTTTTACAGCTTCCATTAATCCTTCTTTTACTGACGTCTCTTTTTCTTTTGTTGGTTTATATACTGTATCAATATGTTTTATATATTCAGAAATTTCTTGAATATCCTCTTCTTTTTCATGATGTTTTGTATATTCTGTTAATGCTTTAATATATGTTGACATATCTGATTTGCTCATTTCGCTATCATAAAAAAAAGTTCTTGTCGATCCTGCTATACTGCTATTTTCGAATGCATTAATTAGATTATTTTTATTAAAAACATTAATAAGTTTAGTATAGTGATTTAAAAATAATAACTCATGTACATTTATTATTTTTTTCATATCTATATTTGAGCCTACTGGAATTTTTATCATTTTTTTATTTTTTATATATTCTTTTAATTCATCTGAAATCTCGCAATGATTAGTTTCTAGGAACTTTAAATCTTTTTCTAGATAATTAAAATATTTGTTTTTTAATATTTCAAATCCTGATTTAGAAATTTCTGATTTTTCTTCTCCTTGTTCTACTTCTTCTTCATATTTTTGTAAACTTACTAATATTTGCTTTAGAGCTTCAGGATTGTTTTTAGCATTTTTTGTTAAAAATTCCTCAAATGCATCTGTTGCTTGTCTAACTAACGAATAATCATTAATTTCTTTTTCCGGTCTATCTTTCATTAATAATATTCCACTAACAGTTGCAACTGTTGCTTCTGCAATTATTGAATCCAGTATATTTCCATCTGAATCTCTACTCGTAGTCAATTTAGCTGCGCCTATCTCTATCTGTTCTTCCTCTGTTTTGTTTGGCATTCTTTTATCAATTTCTTGTACTACATCAAATAATTCTTTGTTAGGTTCTTCAGTATTTTGTACAATTATTTTTATAATTGATAACAATTCATTCCTATTATATCCTTCTAATCTATTTTCTTGAAATTCTTTTATAATTTTATTAGTTAATATTTTTATTGCATTTTTATCATCTATGCTATAAATATCTCTTTCAGCCATATATTCTACTATTTCTTTTAAAGTAAATTTTCCTGATTTAAGCATTTCAGGATACGCATTCGCAAAAAATCCTATAGAAATATCAAATTTTGATAAATCTTCAATAGTCTTACAATTTCTTATATATCCTGCTAATACATCTTCCTGAAATTTCTCTATATTATTCATAAAAAAAATTTGAGTATTCTCTTTAAAAACATCACTTACTATTTCATATTCTTCAGGATGTAAATTATATATATCTATTCCTCGCTCTTTTGCATATGCTTTTACTTTATTTATTCTAATAATCTCATTTATCATATTTTGCCTTATATAAAGCACATTTGTTCTAGAATCTTTTGTCTTTTTTTCTTCTTTTATTTGTATATCTTTTAATAGTTCAAATAACATTTTATTGTATTTATAATTATATTTTTTCCCTAAATTAAAATCTTCTCTTTGTTCTTCTAATATTTTTCTATATCCGTCACCCATTGCATCTACTGCAATATCTATGAACTTTTCCTTATCTCCAAAAATATATTCATATTCTGTAGTATATATTTCTCCTTTTTTTTGTTTTATAACTACTAAGCTAGACCTTGTAAAATCCGCTTCACCATCATATGAACTTTTATGAATTGGAAATCCAGCTTCAAAATAATTTTTAATTCTATTTATATACTTAATATCAAAACCAAACTTTGCTAATTCTTCTGAATATTCCTCTAAAAAATATCCAATACATTCATCAGCAAATAGATCTGCAAAACCTTCCTCAATTTGTTTATTAATTCGCGCTTTTGACCATTCCCACGAAAATTTATGTCCTTCTTCGTGAATAATTGTCCCTATAGTATTTAGCAACTCTTCAAACTGACGATATGATAAATCATTGCTAATTTCTTGAATTATAGATGAATTTATTCCTATTTTACCATTAATAAGGTTGTATTCTCCCATAGTTTCAGAGTCCATTTCATAATCTGGGAAAAATTCAGTTTTATCAAAAAATCTTGCTACTGCTTCTTCATCCATGCCTAATTTATCATGTGTAAATTTTAGAATCATTGCTTTAGCAACTTCGTTTAATTTTTTTAAATTTGCTTCATCTCTTAATTTTATTTCTTCTGGTATTTCTTTTGTATCTACTGGCATATCTCGTTTTCGTTCCTTCCTGAACTTTAGGGACGGACCTTAAAGTTCAAAATTAATTGTAATGACTCTTCCAAGCCATGTTGAGTAGATATATACTTTATCTACTTTTCTATCTAATGCTTTTTCTAATGCTTTTTTGTATATCGCAAGTTGTATGTCATATTTTTCTTTTAAACTTTCTTCATCATTATTTTCTACATAATCTGTTTTATAGTCAACTAAAACTAATTCGTTATATTTGTTTATATAATATAAATCTATTATACCTTGTACTAATATGTCTTCTTCTGATTTTACATCATATATTTCATTTGCTTTTATATTAAAGTAAAATGGCTTTTCTTGTTCTACCAATTTTGCTTCTTTCATTTCTTTCCAAATATCCGATTTCAAAAATTCTAGTATTTTATTATAGTTTACACTTTCTGCTTCTTTTGGTAATATGATTTCTTTTTCTACTAGAGATTTTACCATTCTTTTTAATTTTTCTAAATCATATTCTTCTTTATAATTTAGTTTTTGTAAGCATAAGTGCATTATTGTACCTTTTTCTGCTCCTGTTAGCTCTGTTTTTTCTATTAAGAAATTAGGTTTTGCAAAACTTGCTTCTTGATTTTGATTATGATTTTTGTTTTGTCCATTTTTCTTTAATTCCTTTATTTTAGAAACTGAAAGTTCACTTGGCAATTCTACAGATTCTTCATATTTGTATGTCCATTCTAATTCTTGTTTAATTTTAGTCATATTCTCTTTTGATGTAGCTCTATTTTGAATTTCTTTTAATATATCTATATCACTTTCTTTTTCTTCTGATTTATCTTTTAATATGTCTTTTTTGTTTATTATATTAAACTTCATAATATCTTTATCTTTGTTTTTTAGATATACTAATTCAATCCAATCTATATAAGATTTATATTTTACAACTAAGCTTGGATTCATTTTGTTTTCGGTAGAATCTTTATAAATTTCCAATTCTTTTTGTTTACTATCTATTGAATCATTTACATCTTTTTCTATACCGGTTATAACCAATTTTTCTTTTGCTCTTGTTAATGCAACATACAAAACCCTCATTTCTTCTGCTAATATTTCTTTTTTACTTACTATTTTTATCGCTTCTTTGGCAAGTGTTGGATATTCTATTTTCTTTTCGTAATTTGTGTATGTTGGACCTAATCCAATATCTTGATGTAATAATACTTTTTTATTTAAATCTTGCATATTAAACTTCTTGCCAGTACTACTTAAAAATACTACAGGAAATTCTAGTCCTTTACTTTTGTGGATACTCATTATTCTGATTACATCTTCATTTTCCCCAATGATTTTTGCTGAACCTAAATCACCACTACTTAATCTTAATTTATCTATAAAATTTATAAAATTAAATAATCCTTTAAAAGATGCACTTTCATATTGTTTTGCTCTTTCGAATAACATTTTTAAATTAGCTTGTCTTAATTTACCATTTTGCATTAATCCTACATAATTATAATATCCCGTATCCAAATAAATTTTCCAAATAAGCTCATCTAAATTTAAATATTCATTTGCTTCTCTCCAATTTTCTATTTTTTCTAGAAAATTATTTATCTTTATTCTTAATTCTTCACTTACTTGTACTTGAGCTTTTAAAATACTTTCATAAAAATTACAATTTTTATCAGCAAGTCTAATTTCTATTAAATCATTATCTGTAAATCCACCAATCATAGATCTCATAACTGTTACAAGTGGTATATCTTGCATTGGATTATCTATTATTTTTAATACAGAAATTATTGTTTGTATTTCTACAGAATTTAAATATTCTGATGATGTATCACTAAAAACTGGCATTCCTAAATCTGCAATTTCTTTTTCGTAGATTGGTGCAAGTGTTGCAGTAGATCTTAATAAAACTACAATATCTTTATATGTAATTTTTCTGTATCCCTGTTTTTTATCGAAGACATAGTAATTGCTATTAATCAATTCTTGTATTTTTTTGGCTACATATTTTGCTTCTAATATAGAATCTTCAATTCTCTCATTATTTTCTGTATCTTCTGTTTCTTCTTCTATTTGATTTTTATTTAAATTTATTACATCTATTTCTGTTTTTCCTGCAAAATCCACATTTTCTATATCAGGATAATTTGCTCCTAAATTTAAATATTCATCTTCGTTATATTCTACATCACCTAATTTTTTACTCATTATTTCTTGGAATACTAAATTAGATGTACTTAAAATATTTTCTCTACTTCTAAAGTTTTTGAAAAGTTGAATTTTTAAATCATCATTTTCAGTTTTATCTTTTTTTAATTTATATCTTTCGTATTTACTTAAAAACAACTCTGGCATTGCTTGTCTAAATTTATATATACTTTGCTTTACATCTCCAACCATAAAGATGTTATTGCCTTTAGATATTGAAGTTAAAATATATTCTTGAACCATATTGCTATCTTGATATTCATCTATAGCAATTTCTTCAAATTTATCTTTATATTTTTTAGCAACTTCTGTTGGTACATATTTCCCATCTTCTTCTTTAATTAAAATTTTTAAAGCTAAATGTTCTATATCATTAAAATCTATTACATTTCTTTCCAACTTTACTTTGCTATATGCTTCTTCAAATTCTAATACTACTTTTTTTAATAAATTAAGTATTTCGTATACTTCTTGTAAATCTTGTACAGCTTCTTTTGATGTATATATAAAAATCTTGTCTTTAATTCCTTTGAATTTTTTATTAATTTTATCTCTTTTTTCCTTTGCTTCATCTTTAATATTTGATTGTATTTTTCTATCTACTGGCCATTTTGTAAATGAGAAACTTTGGCTTAATTCATAAACTTTATCCCAAGAATCCAAGTTTGCTTTTATTAATTCTAAATTTTCTAAATCCAATCTTATAACTTGTGAAAATTTTTCAAGTTCAGGATTTGAATCTAAATCTTTTTTTACATTTTTTAATCCTAATATTGTTTCATCTATATTTTTCTCATATTCTTCTAAAATTAATTTGCCCCATTTAGTTTTAGCAAAATCTAAACTTAAATCTTTTATATTAAATTCTTCTACTTTTTCTTCTAGCCATTTTCTTGGAAATGGACTACTTTGAATAAACTTATATATTTCCATTACTAGTTCTTTTAAAGGCTCATCACCTCTATAGCCAGTATATGTATCTACCAATTTTAGGAAATCTTCGTCTTCTTCAAAATATTTTTTTTCAAATAAATCGTCCAATGTTTCTTGTTTTAGTAGTTCTATTTCCGCAGTATCTCCAATTCTAAAATTTGGAGATATATTTATTTCGTAAAAATTATTTCTAATTACATCTAAACAAAATGAATGAATTGTACAAATACTAGCTTTATTAAGCAAAGTTATTTGTCTTTGTAATTCTATATTTGAAGGCTCTTCTTCTATTTTTTTATAAATAGCATCTAAGATTCTTTCTCTCATTTCACTTGCTGCTGCATTAGTAAAGGTAACAACTAAAAGTTTATCTATATCAATCTTATCATTTAATATTCTATTAATTATTCTTTCTACTAAAACAGCTGTCTTACCACTTCCGGCAGCTGCTGCAACTAATATATTAGATCCTTTCTCTTCAATTGCTTGTTTTTGTTCATTTGTCCATTTAACTTCGCCCATTTTATCTCCTTTTCCGACGTTTTTGAACTTTAAGCCACTCTAGAAATTTTTAATTTCGTTTGAGTGGGCTATATGTAGAGCTTATATGAGCCTACTTAAAGTTCATTAAATTAAATTTTCTAGTTCGTTAATATCATTTTCATAGAATTTAAGTGCATTTTCATATATCCTTTTATCTTCTAAATCGATTCCAACTGTTTTTAATATTTCTAAAGGTTTCTTGCTTCCACCTAATTTTAACATATCTATATATTTTTCTACTAATCCATCTTCTTTATTTAAAATTCTAGATGCAATGTCTATTGAACAAGATATTCCTGTTGCATATGTATACACATAAAAATTCCTAAAGAAATGTGGTATTCTTATCCAATTATTTTTATTGTATTCATCTATTGTTAGGCTATCTCCATAGTATTTTTTGTTAAGTTCTAAATAATAATTTCCAATTATTTCTGGATTTAAGTTTTCTCCATTTTCTACTTTTGAATGTATTTCTTTTTCAAATTCTGCAAGCATTGTTTGTAGAGTTAATGTTGCTCTTACAGTACTTATTCTATTATATAATAATTCTTTTTTAGTTTCTTTATCTTCTGTACTTCTTATTTTATATTCTGCAAATAAAATTTCATTTATTGTTGATGCCATTTCGGCTAATAATTTACTATAACTATAATTTAAAGCATTTTGATTTATGCTTGAATAATATGAATGCATTGCATGACCAAATTCGTGTGCTATTGAAGACACATCAAAATTTGTTCCTGTATAATTCATTAATACATATGGATGTACTCCGTATGTATTCATACTATATGCACTAGTTCTTTTGTTTGGAGATGGAAATACATCCATCCAGTTAGAATTAAAAGCCTCTTCTATTTTTGCTACATATTCTTTTCCCATTGGTTTTAGTGCTTCTAATACTTCTTTTTCTGCAGTTTCTATATCTGTAAGACTGCCTTTACTTGAAAATGGATTATAATTCATATCATACATATGTAATTCATCTACATTTAATAATTTCTTTTTCAAACTTGTATATCTATGATTTATACTTAAATTCTCATTAACTGTTTTTATTAAAGTATTATATACTTTTACGCTTGATTCATCTCTATCCATTGCTTTTTCCAAAGAACTTTTATAATTCCTTAAATTTGCAATTTTAGTATCTTGTTTCACATTATTTAAGTATAATTCGGTTAATGTATTTATATATTTTCCATATTCAGAAATTAAAGAATTATGTGTGGCTTTTCTTACTTCTCTGTTTGGACTGTTTAAATATTTGCCTGCACTATCTTCATTTATTTCTACAAGATTCCCATCTTCATCTTTTATTGGTTCAAATTTCATTTCTGTATTTGCAAAAATTTCATATGTATTTTTATATCCAATTAGTACATTTGAAAATTTTGCTAGAACCTCTTCTACATCTTTACTTAAAATATGTTTTTTGCTTTCTATAATATCATTAATTGTTTTAGAATATGCTTCTAATCTTTTATCTTCTTTAAGATATTGTTTTAATTTTTCTGCATCCATTTCAGTTAGTTCAGGAACTGCAAAAGCTGTTACTTCATCAATTTTACTATCTAAAGCCTCTACTTCTTTAAATATTGAAATACCTTTAGAATCTGCCATGTTTTTATGATATCTTAGCATTCCATATGAATATAATTTGCATATTATCTCTACTATTTCTTCATATAATTTATAGTAATTATATATATTATCTGATGAATCAGCTAATATTCCTTTATATTTAACTATTTCATCTAATTTTTTATTTAAATTTTCTTTATCTTTTTCAAAATCTTCTTTTGACTTATAAATATCTGATAAATTCCATTCGTATTTATTTTCCATATATTTTCTCCTTTTTTGAACTTTAAGCCACTATCGAAATCAAGCCACTCTAAAAATTTTTAATTTTGTTAGAGTGAGCTATAATCATACTGGCAGGCTATCTGTAGAGTTCAGGAGCATCACTAAAGTTCATAATTTTTTCTTAATTATATCAATATGTTTTTTTAAAATCAACAAAAATAACCTTTAGTGTAATATACTCTAAAGGTTATTTTTTGTTCCGCTTCATACTCACTATATAAAGCATTTCATAGAAATCTAGTTCTCACCGAAATTTTCAATAAAGCCATCTTTTTGATGTCCATCCAATATTCAACCTTTCTATCAAATCTTACTTTTTTTAATGTTGAAAAATTCGACTTACCATATGATAGGCTCCGATAGAATCCTGATTTTGGCGTAATCTTTATCAGATTAGGATCACCCGGATTCCAAAATGATACACCATAAAACTTTTGGTACATTTGTGGGCATTCTATTATGTCCAAAAGTTTCATATATGCTGCAGAATACACGATATTACGTTCTCCCTTTAAATACTCTTTAAAGAGTTCTTTATCATCTTCTTTTGAAGAATCTTTTCTAAAACGTATTTTTATGTGCTCATCTGCAATCCATTCTGAAAGTTTTTCTACAAGGTCTTCGTACCTTTCTCCTTGAAATCTTTCATATGTTTTTTTCCGCTGAAAAAACTTCTTTCTCTTCATATTGTCCTCCGCTTCAACTGTTTATGTTACCTGTACTATTATAACATATTTTTCATTTTTATCAATATTCATAATTTAGCCAACCTTATTTAGCACAAGCCCTGCAAAAAATGTTAATCTATCATTGTCTACCGTTCCATAATTTAAATGTTTTTTTGTTCTAGTATTTTCATCAACTTTAAATTCACCAAAAACAAATTGTCTTTCCTTTGTTAAAAAGCTTTCTGAATATTCTAATGTAAAATATCTAGGCATAGCAGGAGTTAACGCTAATGCAACATATTTACTAGCAGCATCATTGTATTCATATTCAGGAAATTTAAAAAAGAATATGCTTACTCCTGAATCTGATTTATTAAATGTTATATCAAAATCATTTGCAGTTACTTCTTTGTTGATATCTTTTACAATTAAATCATCTCTTTGTTTTAATATTTCTTTTATATTATTCCATTCATCACATAACCATTTTCTCATAATATTTGGTCCTGCCTGTAATTTTTCATTAAAACTTCTCCAATTTGTAAATATTTCGTCAAATAATTTAACATTTGTCATTTGATATTGTATACTTGTACTTATTTTATTTTCCATAATAAATTCTCCTTTTAATACTCATCTTTGAATAATTTATTTAAATAATCTTTTACACTAATTTCTTGATTATTAATTTTTAATGTGTTTCCTCTTTTATTATTTATTAGCAATATTCCATTAAATGCATCATAATCTAAAGCCAGTTTATCTTCTATTTCGATAACACCATTTTCTTCTTTAATATTTGGTATATCAAAAAACAGAGCAAATTCATTTCCTATATTAGCTTTATCTACATTATAAAAATATCCGCAATATTGACATAAATGTCTTGCATGTGGCGTATATGCAAATAAGCCATCATCTGTGTGTGGCATGCCACAATATGTACAATAAGATGACTCTAAGTCTATGTTATTTAATTTAGCAATCATCAGTCCTGCTATATCTTTAAAATCAAGTAAACTGTCTTCAATTTGTAATGCACTATTTTCTTGTTTATCATTTATAAATATTTGAGGTCTTAAATTATCTAATACATTTTGATATTTTAATTTTATACTTTTTATATCTTCCTTCTTCATAAAAACTTTGTTGTCATATATTTCTTTATATGTACATAAACATTCTTCTAACATATTCCCTTTTTCATCTGCTGCTACATCTTTATGTTTAGTACACCAATATCTTGCCTTACCATTTTCATCTTCTCCACAATATTTTATATTACAATTATTCATTTTCGGTTACCACCTTTCCTTTAATATCAAATCTAACTAATGCTATTAATGCCCCAATAAATTCTATTATTGTTGCAACTAATCCTGTATATGCTTGTACATTTATATTATATAAAATGTATAATGAGCATGATATAAGTTCAATACTTCTAATCAATTTTAGATTTCCATTCCATACTGCAATACTATATAAAATTACAGCTATCATTGGTAATAAACTTATATATCCTACATATGTAAATGCTGAAAATACAATCATTAAAAATATTACAATTATTAGCAAATATATTGGTGGTCTTTTATCTTGATATTTGTTAAAAGCAATATTTCTTCCCATACATACTAGGTTCATCAAGCAACCCGTATATGCATTTAAGAATATATACTGAATTGCATATAATAAACTTGAAAAAATTTGATATTTTAATAATGTTTTTTTATTATTTTTTTGAAGACTAATTATTAATATTATTAACGCTATTGCTCCAAATACTTGTGCTACTATAAAATTTATTGTCATTTGTTTGCTCCTAATCTTCTAAGTATTTTATTACATTTTTAAATAGAATTGGCGTATCTGTTAATCTATCATCTTTTTTGTCTACCATTTCACAAAATTCTTCTGTTTTATAATATTTTACTTGACTTACTTCTTCTTTTTGCAATTTTACATTTTTAATATCTATATCACTATTTACAATATATAAATCAACGAAATGATTATTAATTATTTTATTCCCATTATTTATTCTTACTGAAGGAGATTTAAATGTATCTACTAAATTAAAATCTTCTTTGTCTAATTTAATTCCTAATTCTTCTTTAAATTCTTTTATTGCTGCTTCAATGCTTTTTTCTCCGGCGCTAATATGTCCAGATGCTGAAGCACACCATTTACCTGGATCTGATTTTTTTGTCAAAGCTCTTTGTTGCAATAAAATTCCCTGATTATTAATTACAAAAATTTGAACAACTTTATGCCAATCTCCATCTACATGAACTAAATTTCTTTCTTTTTTTATTCCAGTTTCTTTTCCATCTTCTGTTAAAATATCTATAAATTCCATTATTCTTTCTCACTTTCTTTTATTATATTACTATCATATTGTTTTATTTATTAAGCTTCTTCTTTCCTCTATATTTTCCTTTAGTTAATTCCAATTCATATTTTTCATAACTTGGTGAATTATTTCTTCTAGCTAATTTAAGTTCTTCCTCTATATCATATGGAACTCTTACAAATTGAATTGACAAAGAAATTCTTTCTTTTGAATCAATATCTCCTTCAATTATACAATAATGTGCTTGTGTAATTTCGCTCATATCTTCATTCCAATCATTAGGAATAGAAATTTCAATTGTATTTCCAACACTTCCAATATTTATGATTGTTTTATTTCTAATTTTTTGCATATATTGTTAATGCAACTATATTTGAATGTATATCTGATATAAATGCTAATTTTTCCATACTTTCACTCCTTTTTGAACTTTAGTTCTCTTGTATAATATCTCTATTTCTTTCTCTTGGTGTAAATATTCTTACATAATAGGGCTGAATTTCTGGAAAAACTTCTTTTACAAGTACAATATTTCCATTTATATCTGTTACTTTCAAATTTGGGAATGTTTTTAACATTACCTCATCATTTAAATATTTTTCCATAAATTCATTTACACCTGGTGCATTTTGAATTTCTTCATAATCTAATAAATATTGTTCTCCGTTTTGCATTTGTATTAATCCACTATGTTCTATTCTTGCATAAAACATTCTAAGAGCAACTGCTGTATAAATACAATCAACAAACATAAAAATAATCAACAATATTGTGCATGCTTTTAATAATTTTATATTAATTTTTTGTTTTATCCAATCAATTAGCATATCTACTTTTTTATTTATATATGTCATTAAAAAGATTGCTAGAATTCCCCAGAAGATTGAGAAATATACACAAATTCTACCATTTAAATTAAATGGAATATTAGAATAATCCCACCATTTTACATGAAGCATCATCTCTCCAAATAAACTTACAAAATATTCGACAATTGAACCAATTAAAAATCCTCCAAAAAATAGTGTAAAATTATTCTTTTTAAAATGCCTTAATGAACCAATCATGATTACTGCACCAACACCATATATGGCACAAAATGGTCCGTATATAAAGCTTTTTCTACTTTCTATTACACCTTTTGTAACTAATCCAAATAGTGTTTCTATTAAATATCCTAAAACACTATAAATAATAAAATATGCAAGCAATTTCCATATTGTCATTCCTAGTATAGTAAATTTTTTCTTTTCTTTAGTTTCTTTCTTTTCCATTTATTCCTCCCTTTTTTAGTACCTTTATTGGTTCGATAAGTTACTACATATGTAGATTACTGCAACCATACTTATACATCTATTTTCAAAATTTTTATATAATAGGGATCTTAGGATTATCCCTTTTTTCCATATCTTATTAATATTTTTAATAAATTGCAATATTAATTTTCTTTTTTTATTAAGTTTGTTATAATTTGGATATAATTTATTATGAAAGGAGTTGCTTGTTAGTTGGATCAAGAAAATTGGCATTCGCTTTCTGAATCGGAAGTCTTAGAGAAACTTAAAACTTCTGATTATGGATTAAGTGATGAGGAAGTTCGAAGTAGACAAAAGGTTTATGGATATAATGAACTTTCTAAAAAGAAAAGAAAAAGCATTTTTAAATTAGCTTTATATGAATTAAAAGATCCTATGATTATAATTCTTATATTAGCTAGCATTTTATCCTTCTTATTAGATGAATTTGTTGAAGGATATGTTATTTTATTCATAGTTTTTATTAACACTATTATAAGTGTTGTACAGCAAAAAAAAGCTGAAGCTTCTATTGAAGCGTTAAAAAACATGAGTGCACCTACCGCACATGTTATTAGGAATAATTCAGAAATAATTATTCCTGCTTCAGAACTAGTTATTGGTGATATTGTTATTTTGGAAGCTGGAAGTGTTGTTCCTGCAGATATCAGGCTTATAGAAAGTGCTAATTTAAAAATACAAGAATCTGCACTTACTGGTGAAACTGTTCCAGTAGAAAAAGATGCTGATGAAGTTTTAAAACCAGATTGTTTCTTAGCTGATAGAATTAATATGGCATATACCTCTTCTCTTATAACTTATGGTAGAGGCATTGGTGTAGTAATAGCAACTGGAATGGACACAGAAGTTGGACATATAGCTTCACTTCTTAATAATTCTGATGAATTTGATACTCCTTTAAAAAGGAAACTTTCAGCAGTAGGTAAAACATTAAGTATAGTAGGATTAATTGTATGTGTAATTATTTTTGTTATTGGATTACTTTATAAAAGACCAATTCTTCCATTATTTATGACTGCAATTTCACTTGCAATCTCTATTATTCCAGAAGGTTTGCCAGCTACAGCTACTATCGTTATGGCCCTTGGTGTAAAACGTATGGCAAAAGAAAATGCATTAATTAGGAAACTACCAGCAGTAGAAACTCTTGGTAGCAGTACTGTTATTTGTTCAGATAAAACTGGTACTCTTACACAAAATAGAATGGTCGTTAAAAAACTAGCAAATGTAGATGATATTTTAAATAATTCAGCTATTACACCAAATTCTATCTCAAACCAAGAGTTGTACAAAGACTTAATTTATTCAGGTCTTTTATGCAATGATGCTACTTTTGATAAAAACAATAAAAATATGATTATTGGTGATCCAACAGAAGGTGCACTTTTACTTCTTGGTAGAGATTATTTTAAAATTAATCAGGAGGATTTGGAACGTAAATATGAAAGACTTTTTGAACAGCCTTTTGATTCCGATAGAAAACGTATGACAACTGTCCATAATATAGATGGAGAAATTACAGCATATGTAAAAGGTGCTTTAGATGAATTATTAGAACTATGTGATACAGTTATTACATCCAATGGCATACGCCCTATTACAAATGAAGATAAGGAAAAAATACTTAATCTAAATAATACTCTTTCTTCTGAAGCACTAAGAGTTTTAGGATTCGCTAAAAAAATCTTAAATAAAGTACCTGAAGATGAAGAAGAAAATGTTGAATTTAATTTAACATTTATTGGAATTGTTGGAATGATTGATCCTCCAAGACTAGAAGTTCCAAATTCTATAAAAACTTGTAAAAATGCCGGAATTAGAACTATTATGATTACAGGAGATCATGTAATTACTGCAAAAGCCATTGCAAAAGAGCTTGGAATTTATGATAAAAATACAAAAGCAATTACAGGAACTGAACTTGATAATATGACTGATGAGGAATTAGATAAAGCTGTAGAAACTACTTCCGTTTTTGCAAGAGTTTCTCCTAACCACAAATTAAGAATTGTAAACTCATTAAAAAGAAATGGTGAAGTTGTTGCTATGACTGGTGATGGTGTAAATGATGCACCTGCACTTAATAAAGCAGATATTGGTATATCTATGGGGATTAATGGTACAGATGTTGCAAAAGATGCATCAGATATGATTTTGTTAGATGATGATTTTACAACCATAGTTTATGCAATAAAAGAAGGACGTAGAGTTTATAAAAACATTCAAAAAGTAATTCAATTTTTGCTTGCTGGAAATATTGCAGAAATTTTAACATTGTTTATTGCTACACTATTAAACTGGGATCCGCCAATCTTGGCTATACACATTTTATGTATAAATTTAGCAACAGATTCACTTCCTGCTTTGGCTTTAGGAGTTGATCCTGCAAGTAAAAATGTTATGAAAGAAAAACCTGTTAAATCTGGAAGTCTTTTTGAAAAAGCCTTAGTATCTAGAGTTATATTACATGGTATTTTTATAACTATTGCTACAATTTCTGCATTTTTAATTGGATATAATACAGATAGTTATATTGTAGGGCAAACAATGGCTTTTACTGTTTTAGCAATTTCACAAATGCTACATGCTTTTAACCAAAGATCTAATACAGATTCTATTTTTACAAAAGGAAATGGACATAATAAATATTTATTCTTTGCATTATTATCATCTTTTGTTTTATTACTAATAATTTTATTTGTACCTGTTATTAGAAATATATTTAGTTTAAGCATATTAAAACCAATTGAATGGGCTATAACCATTGGACTTTCAATTTTACCTGTAATTCTTGTAGAAATTACTAAATTTATAAAAAGAAAATTCAAATTGACAATTATTTAATCTCTAACACAAAAGCATCCAACCTATTTAGTTGGATGCTTTTTATATAGTAGGAAAGTTCTCCTGAACTTTCCTACTATATAAATAAATTTCACACAAAATTGCTGTGCAATTTTGGCGAACGAACAAAGACGGGGCATGTAAGCTATTTAAAACGGCATTAAAACTTTAATTATGCCCCTTTTGTTCTTTCAAATTCTTTAATTTTTTCATAAATATCATAAAAACTATAACATCTAATAATATTTTTGCCTTCACAATCTCTGTTATATCTTGTATCAAAACAGATTACTGGTAAAAATTCTGCAAGTTGTTTTATATTATGAGGACTATCTTCTACCATAATATCTATATTGTTTTCTCTACAATTTCCCAATTTATTAGTTGTAGAAAAAATTAATTCATCATAATATAAATTATTTGCTTTAAACCAGTATCTTACTATATCTTGCATTTTTTCTTTTTCCTCTATTTCTTTAAATTCATTTGATCTAGCAGTTATAATAAATATTTTATGTCCATCTTCTTTTAATTTATCTAAAACCTCTTTTGCAAATGGTCTAGCTGGTTCTGTTGTCGAATATTTTTCTTTATATCTTTTCCAGAATTCTATATCTGTCTGTTCACTCCAGCTAAAAATCTCTATACTTTCATAGCCTTTAGGATTTATAATTTTACCTTGTCCTATTTCAGAAGCAAATTTTGTTCCATAATTCATACAAAATTCATTAAAATTAGTAAGTACACCATCTAAATCAATACCTATATTCATGTTTCCTCCTTAGTTTTAACTTATCTTATTAAATAATTTATTTTGATTTTTATAAATATAATTATTTACTAAATAAGTAATTATAATATGTAATATTATAATGATACCTGCTGTTACAAAATAATTTGTAAAGCTTAGTGGTATTGATACTATAAATATTATGCCAATTTCTAATAAATTTAATACAAATGGCCAAAATAAATTCATATTTTGTTTTACTACTGCATATTCTGTAGTCCATTCTAGTTTTGGTTTTCTTAGATCTACTAATTCCATTAATAAAGTTTGCAAACATAATAAAATTAAATTAATTATAAATGCTACTAATAAAAATATAATTGATGGTCTAGCTACTACCCAAACAATTATTAAAACAATTAATGAAGTAATTGTCCCAAATACTACATTTGGTATCCCTTTATATATTATTTGTTTATAATATGAAACTGGAATATATTTCATAAATACTGCATTACTTCCATCCCTTGAAATCGCTGTTGGAGCAATATATAACATACTTGTTAAAAATTCTGTAATTGCTATAATTGCTGCTAATCCAATAGGAGTTGTGATATATGATGTTAGAACATTTCTAAATTCATTTAATGATTCTTCTGTATTATTACTCATAAAACTTACTAAAAATATTCCTAAAAAGATAATTGGCATTATTACTGATGGTAAAACACATTGTACAAAAAATATTGGATTTTTAAATAATGTTTCAAATTCTTTTTTTACATATGATTTTCCGAACGGAATTTATCTTTATATCTTTTCCAGTAATATTTCTTCCCTTTTTAGCTCCAGATGATAAATTTCCAACTGCACCTCTAAAATAAAGTTTATTACCAATTAGTATAAATACTATATAAATTATTGCTGTAACTCCTAATAATTTTAAAAATTCTATAAAACTTGAATCTACTATAGCATTAATTGCTGGCTTTATTACTGGCAAACTGTCACTTACTACTTCTACCATACTATTAGCCTGCATTAGAATTTCTATTAATTGATCATCACTTACTTCTGATGTTCCAGAAACAGAAAATGATATTACAAGTGCTATTATAATTCCAAGTATTGGAGCTATTAATTTAAATCTATCTTTATTCTTTGCTCCTTTTGAAAAACTCATTATTATCATTATAATAAATGTAGCAATTAATATTGGTATTATAGGAAATATTAATAATACCAGTAATGCAACTATATAAAAGATTGGACCTGCTGAAGTTAATAATCCATATACAATTATTGGTGCAAGCGCAAACATTATTTCCATTATATATTCTGTTACCAAAATTACATTTAACTTTGAAACTAATATTTCACTTGACTTTAACGGTAATGGCAATATATAGTCTAAATCTTTTGAAAAATAAAATACATTAGTTGCTGAAATAATTGATTGTATTAAAGTAAGCATAGCTAAAGCTAATAGAAATATTCCTATAAACATTGCTTCTTGCTGTATTTGCATTAATGTTGTAATTAATCCATAAGATAAAAATCCAAATATTCCCATTAAATATACTAATAAAATAGCATACAAAATTATTTTACCGTACTTTACTTGTTTTTTTATTATTATTTTCATCGTATTTTTGGAAGGAATTTTTTAGGAGAACTTTTGTTAAAGAAAATATCTTATTCATCTTGTGTAATCTCCAAAAATAGTTCTTCCAATGTTCCATTATCTTTTAATTTAGCTTTCATATCATCAAAAGTTCCCACAAAAATAAGTTTTCCTTTATTTATTATTCCTACTCTATCACATAGTTTTTCTGCAACTTCTAAAACATGTGTAGAAAAGAAAACACAATTACCTTCCTTTGCATGTTTTCTCATCATTTCCTTTAGGTCATATGATGCTTTTGGATCTAAACCTGTCATAGGCTCGTCTAATATCCAGTTCTTTGGATTACTTAAAAGTGCTCCACATATAATTATTTTTTGACGCATACCATGTGAATATCCTTGCATCTCTTCATTTAAATTATCATATATTTCAAATTTTTTTGTTAGTTCTTCTATTCTTTGTGTCCTTATTTCTTTTGGAACTTCGTAAATATCTCCCATAAAATTCAAATATTCTATTCCTTTTAGTTTTAAAAAAATATCAGGTGTATCTGGAACAAATCCAATTGTTTTTTTAGCAGAAATGCTATCAATTTTTATATCTTTATCATCTACTAATATTTTACCTTCATCTGAATTTAATATTCCTGTAACCATTTTTATTGTTGTAGTCTTTCCAGCACCATTTGGTCCTAAAAAGCCAAATATTTCACCATCTTTTATTTCTAAGTCTAATGAATCTACAGATTTTTTACCTTTTACATATGACTTAGAAACATTTTCTAATTTAATCATATTTTTCCCCTTTCTTGTTTTTTCAACATATTACATTTTTTATATTTAATAGTCAATATTTTTAATATAATATTAATAATTTTACATAACACTTAGATTTTTTAGCATTTTTCTTGAAAGTCAGCTAATTTTAGACTATAATATAATAGACGTTTTTTTTAGGAGGTCCTTACAAATGATAAATAAAGTAGTAATTATAGGTTCAGGTAATGTTGGAGTAAGCTATGCTTATTCACTTTTAAATTCTAATATTAATATTCACGAAATTGTTTTAGTTGATATTAATATTACAAAAACTGAAGGCGAAGCATTGGACTTATCAAACAGTATACCTTTTACTAATAGTAATATAAAAATTAAATCTGGAACATATGAAGATTGTAATGATGCAACTATTTGTTGTATAACAGCTGGTGTAAGCCAAAGGTCAGATAAAACTTCTAGAATGGAAGATTTATTTGAAGCAAATAAAATATTCAAAAATATTGTACAAAATGTTAAATCTACAAATTTTAAAGGAATATTTTTAATTGCAGGTAATCCACTAGATGTTATGACATATATTACATGGAAATATTCTGGTTTTAATTCTAATAAAGTAATTGGTTCTGGAACATTACTAGATTCTGCAAGACTTCAAAATTTAATTGCAGATAAATTAAAAATTTCACCACAAAGTGTACATGCAAATGTTATAGGTGAACATGGAAATAGTCAATTTGTGGCATGGTGTAGTTCAAAAATTGGCTTAGAACCAATTCGTAATTACTTATCTTTAGAAGAAATGAATGATTTAGAAGATAGAACCAGAAAAATGGGATTTTTAATTTCGCAAAAAAAGAATTATACATGCTATGGCATAGCATCTGCATTAACAAGAATTACTAAAGCTATTATAGAAGATGAAAAAGCAATTTTATGTGTTTCTTCATATGACCCAATTCAAAAAGTTTTTATTAGCACACCTTCTGTTGTTGGTATAAACGGAATAGAAAGAACTGGTGTAATGGCTCTTAGTAAAGAAGAAATATCAAAATTTGAAAATTCAGCAAATGAAATTAGAAATGCTATAAATAAATTAGATTAATATTTATGCCTCCTATATTTAATTGTTATGGGGGGATTTTTTTATGAAACCAGAAACTTCATTAGTAGTAAAAAATAAATTATCGAAAAAACAATCAATAGTTTTATATTTTTTTATATATGCTTTTGTTGGATGGCTATTAGAAACTTTATATTCATTATTAGTTCTTGGTCATTTTACAAAAAGAGGTTTCTTATTTGGACCAATTTGCCCAATATATGGATTTGGAGCAATATTAATGCTTTTGTTTATTAGTAAATATAAAAAGAATTCATTAAAATTATTTTTTGCATCAGCAATTTTATTTTCTGCATTTGAATATGTAGTAGGATTTGCATTAGATGCTATTTTTGCTGCTAAATGGTGGGATTATACATATGATTTCTTTAATTTAAATGGAAGAATTAGTATATTATATACATTTGCTTGGGGAATTATTGGTCTATTATTTATTAACAATATACATCCATTTATATCTAAAAAAGTAGAAAAATTAATTAATAAACTACCTCAGTGGCTAATAAACAATTTAATATATCTTCTTCCAATACTTTTAATTATAGATACAGTACTTTCTAGTTTAAAATATCTTGGAGTTTTTTAATATTTTGTCGGATTTTAGATATAGTCGTCGAACGATTATGTCTTTTTTTTATTGTTCAAATTATTAAATTGTGATATAATATTCTTCGCGCGTGAATATACTTTTTAGAGGTGATTAAATTTGTCACAAGTACAGGAATTTAAAAAAGCACCTAATTCTAGCGAAAACATTAAATTTAAAAGTACATTTATTCTTTCAGCAAAAGAACGAAAAGAATTAGATGAAAAACAAAAAAAATTATTTTTGTATAATATATATCTATCAAGATATTTTAAATATTATAAAAGGCATTTGGAAAAAGAACTTGCAATATTAAAAGAGGCTTTTCCAAATGTAGATTTTGATATATTAGCAAGAATAAAATCAAATCATAGTTATAAAGAAAAAATACAAACTAAAGGTGAAGCTTTAGATATCTTTGCGGATAAAATAATCATTAAATCAGTTGATGGAAAAACTGATGAAAATTTACTTATTGAGTATGCTTATAAAATAGAAGATTTTTTATTAAATTATAATAAATCTATAAATGATATTCCTAGAAAAAGAAAAGATTATATAAAAAATCCTAAAGCTAATAATTATTCTTCTTTACATATAACACGTGTAATACATGCAATAGATGATGACGATAAACCAATAGAATTTTATGCAGAAACACAAATTAAAACTTTTAGAATGCGTGAAGTAGAAAAAGATGGTGAAGCAAGCCATTCTAAAGCATATAAAGCTAGTAGAGAACTATTTTTAAAAAATATTTCATCTCCTGCTTCAGCTGAATATTATATGCCTAAATATATGCATTTTGTTTTTGATAAAACTTCAAGAATTGATAAATTAGTTTTAGATAGTTTTGATGAAAGATTTAAATACTTTTTTCATGAAAGCTATGAAGATTTTTTATTATCACAAAAGCAAGCTTTATCACAGGACGAGTATCAATAGGAATTAAGGCTCGGTATTGTGGGACAATCCTATTTTTCACTTTAGCCAAAAATAAAGATATTAGATTATATTCTAATATCTTTATTTTTTGACTACACATCTTTCTAGCTTATAAATTTCAATATTATAGTGTTTCCTTCATTATTTCATAATCACTAATATCTGGTTCATTAAAATCTTCTTCAATTACATTATCAAATTCATATTTAAATTCAATTATAGATGAATCCATTGTTTCTTCGTCTATCGCTTCTTCATTTTCTATAATACAACTTGGCATGCCTGTATCTTTATCTATATAGATACTTTCTTGTGAATTTGAATTTGGTCCATCAAAATTTGTAATATAATAACATTCTTTTCCTTTAAAAGTTAGACTTTTTATTGAAGTTGTTATAGATTTTGTAAATAGTTGCCACCAATTTTCTGTATATAATTCATTTTCTAAGTTTCTTGTATAATTCATTTCTTTATTCAAAATTGCCTTTTTATCTTCTTTGTTATCATAATACATATTAACCAAATATTTATTACTACTATCATCTATTTTTTCACCATTTTTAGCATATGTTGTTATTGTTATAACATCATTTCCTGATAACTCTGTTCTTGTTATCTTCATCCTATCTTCCATCACCAAAATTTCTTCTTTAGAATAATTATCTAAATCGTAATTATATACTGTTACTTTATAATTAGTAGATTGCATTGTTTCTTCTGCATTATTAGATAATTTTGATATTATATACATATTTCTTCCAATATATGCTATAAAAATAATTAAAACTATTAATAATATAATTCCTATTATTTTGATTATTTTATTTTTCATTTTAAATTCCCCCTATACGAGAAAATACTTTAATATATTACTTCTATATATATTATTGTAACACATTATGTATATTTTTTCAAAAATTGTCTAATCCTTATATAAGTATATAAACAAAAAAATAAGAAAAGTGGCTTCGCAACCGCACGAATATAGGTAACTTAATCTTTTTGTATACGTAAAAATCTAGCGATTTTTCTTTTGAAAATAAAATATTATTTTCACTTTGTGTTGCGAAACAAAAAGTTTCATAGTGTTTCCTATATAATAAAAAAAGACACTATATATTAACTTAGTCAATAAAAGTGCCACTTTGTTCATTTTTTACTTTAAAACCTACTAATAGCTAATCCATCGCCTACTTCTAAAATTTCTGTTTTGCAATTTTCATCTTCTGTTACTTCTTTTATGTATTCACGTAAATTTCTAACTGCTGTTCTTTGTTTGTGTTTGTTATAATCACTCATAACATATCCTTTATATAAAATATTATCAGCAAAAATTATTCCGTTTTCATTTAGCATTCTTTTGGCTTCAGCTAAGAAAAATGGATATTTTCCTTTTGCTGCATCAATAAATACAACATCATATTTTTTATCTAAAGTAGGAAGTATTTCTACTGCATCCCCTTCTAATATGTTTATTTTTTCTTCTACTCCAACTTTTTTTATATTTTCTTTTGCCTCTTCTACTCTTTCATGTTCTCTTTCTATTGTATCTATTATTCCTCCATCTGCTAAATATTCAGAAAAACACATTGCAGAATAACCAACAGCAGTTCCAATCTCTAATATTGCTTTTGGCTTTTTTTCTTTTAAAATTTTATCTATTACTTCTAATGTATCATCCATTATTATTGGAATATGTTCTTCTAATGCTTTTACTTTTATTTTTTCTAATTCTACTTTATTCATTACCGTACTACTCCTTTTACCTTAAGTTTATGGTCTAATATAGTAATTCAATTAAAATTTTGCAAAAAAAGAGGGATTTTAGGACCGTCCCCTAATCCCTCTTTAATTTAGTCTTCTTTTACTTTTCTTCTAGCTTCTCTTTCTCTTGTTTTTGTATCTAATATTTTCTTTCTTAAACGTATGCTTTTTGGTGTTACTTCTACTAATTCATCATCTTGAATAAACTCTATAGCTTTTTCTAATGACATTTGAATTGGTGGAACTAATCTTAATGCATCATCAGATCCTGAAGCTCTAGTATTTGTTAAATGTTTTTCTTTACATACATTAATTGCTAAATCTTCTGGTCTAGAATTTATACCAACTATCATACCTTCATATACTTCTACACCTGGTCCTATAAATAAATCTCCTTTGTCTTGAGCATTATATAGTCCATATGTTACAGATACACCTGGTTCAAATGCTACTATTGTTCCTCTTGTTCTTGCTACAACAGTACCTTTATATGGTTCATAGTCTTCAAATACATGGTTCATAACACCATTACCTTTTGTATCTGTCATGAATTCTGTTCTATATCCTATTAATCCCCTTGCAGGTATTTTAAATTCTACTTTTGTGTGACCTGCTTCTGCTGGTTCCATATTTACCATTTCTGCTTTTCTTTTTCCTAATTTTTCGATAACACTACCAATGCAATCATCTGGAACATTTACTACTAATCTTTCTATTGGTTCACATTTTACACCATTTATTTCCTTTATAATAACTTTTGGTCTAGAAACTAAGAATTCAAATCCTTCTCTTCTCATTGTTTCTATTAATACAGATAAATGTAATTCCCCACGTCCAGCTACTTCGAATGAATCTGCTGAATTTGTTTCTTTAACTCTTAAACTAACATTTCTTTCAAGTTCTTTAAATAATCTATCTCTTAAATGTCTTGATGTTATAAATTTACCTTCTTTTCCAGCTAAAGGTCCATCATTTACACTAAATGTCATTGTAACTGTAGGTTCATCTATATCAACAAAATCTATTTTTTCTGGATTATTTACATCACAAATTGTTTCACCAATATTAATATCTGGAATACCAGAAACCTCTATAATATCTCCAGCTCCAATTTCTTCTACTTCTACTTTTTTAAGTCCAACATGTGTGTATATTTTACCAATTCTTGCATTTTCCATTTTTCCATCTTTTTTACAAATAACAACAGGATCATTTACTTTAATAACTCCTCTTTCAAGTCTTCCTATCGCCATTCTTCCTATAAATTCATCATAGTCTATGTTAGAAACTAACATTTGCATTGGTCCATCTTGATCACATGCAGGTGGATTTATTTCTTTTATAATTGTTTCAAATATGCAATTAATATTATCGCTACTTTCTTCCATGCTCATTTTAGCAATTCCGTTTTTTGCAGAGGCATAAATTACTGGGAATTCTAATTGTTCATCTGTAGCATCAAGTTCTATAAATAATTCTAGTACTTGATCTAATACTTTTGATGGATTAGATCCTGGTCTATCTATCTTATTTATAACAACTATTGGTTTTAAATTTAATGATAATGCTTTTTTTAGTACTTCTCTTGTTTGAGGCATTGGTCCTTCAAAAGCATCTACTAATAATAAAACACCATCAACTGTTTTTAAAACTCTTTCTACTTCTCCTCCAAAGTCAGCATGTCCTGGTGTATCTACTATATTTATTTTTACACCATTATACATAACTGAAGTATTTTTAGAAAGAATTGTGATTCCTCTTTCTTTTTCTAGTGCATTTGAGTCCATTACTCTTTCATCAACTTTTTCATTATCTCTAAAAACGTGACTTTGTTTTAACAAAGCATCTACTAATGTAGTTTTTCCATGATCTACGTGTGCAATTATTGCTATGTTTCTTATATTTTCGTTAATCATTTCTATTACTCCTTACTCCTTATATTCATTAGATGTGTTCTCTAATTCCCTTATTGATAATTCTATTTTTTTATTTGCTAAATCCATATCAATTATTTTAGCATTTACTTTTTGACCTATTCTTAATTCATCTTCTGGTCTTGTAATTTTTCTTTCGCATATTTGTGATAAATGAACTAATCCTTCTATTCCTGGTTCTAGTTCAACAAATGCTCCAAATGGAGTTAAATTTACAACTTTTACTGTTAGTATATCATTTATATTATATTTTCCATCTATACTTTTCCAAGGATCTGGTCCTTTTCCTGCATATGATAGTTTAATTCTTTTGTTTTCTTTGTCTACATCTATTGCAACTACTTCAATTTCTTGACCTAGTTTTAATATTTCATTAGGTGCAGTATTTCTATTCCATGTGATTTCTGAAATATGTAATAATCCTTGAACTGCTCCTAAATCAACAAATGCTCCATATGTACTTAAACTTGTTACCTTTCCTTTATATTTTTTTCCAGCTTCTGCATTTGCCCAGAATTCATCTATTTTTTTATTTTTTTCTTCATCTAATATTATTTTTATTGAACCAATTATTCTACGTGGTCTGAAGTTACATTCTATAAGCTTAAATCTTACTAATTTGTTTTTATAATCTTCTATTTTTTCACTTCTTGTTATTCCAGATAAAGATAACGGAATAAATATATTATATCCTTCTTTTGCTATTATAAATCCTTTATCTGTTATATCTGTAATTCTTTCTTCTAAAATATCTCCATTCTTAAATTTTTCTTCTAATTCTTTTTTAACATCTTTCATTTTATATCTTTTAGTTGATAATAAAACGTTTCCTTCACCGTCATTCATTTTTACTACTTCTGCTGTTATTGTGTCTCCAATTTTTAAGTCATCTTTAGGATTTGCATTTTCGTTATATGAATATTCTTCTCTTGGAATAATTCCATCTGATTTATATCCTATATCTACTATTACTTCACCATTTCTATTTATATTAACAACTGTACCTTTTATAATTTGTTTTACAGTTACTTGTTTCATTGAATTTTCAACCATTTCTTCGAATGATTTATTATTTAATTCTTCTTGCATAATTTCACCTTCCTAAACTTTTTGAACATTCTCTTTTGTTTAGTTTATCTTTATAAATGGCGTTTTTCAAAATAGAAAAACGCCTCTGTTTCTAAACTTTAATTATTATATATTATTGTTTTACATTTGTCAACATAATTATGTTATCCATTATCTCTTTGCTTACTTTTTCTAATTGCTCTTTACTTGGCTTTTTAGTCATTTGGTCACTATAATCTAATGGCTTTCCATAATTAACATATACTTTTTTAAATGCTTTTTCTCCTCCTGTGATTCCAACAGGTTGAACTTTAGCTCCTGTTTGAAGTACGAAGAATGCAACACCTTCTTTTATACTTTCTCCTTTTTCTAATCCATTTCTTGTACCTTCTGGGAACATTGCAATACTTTCTTTATTTTTTAAAGCTTTTAATGTTGTTTTTAATGCTCCAATTTCCTTATTATCTCTCTTTACATAAATAGCATCAAATACATATCCTAAAAATTTAAAAAATTTATTTTTAGTTAATTCTTCTTTTGCCATAAATCTAACATGTCTTCCTGCAGTAACTACTATTAAAGGTGGATCTAAATAACTTCTATGATTTCCACAATATATTACAGGTCCTTCCTTTGGAATATTTTCTTTTCCTGTTACTTTTAATCTATAAACTACTTTACAATATAACCATATTGCAGTTCTTACAATAACTCTTAGTATCTTTTTTATAACTACCATATTTATTCTCCTCTTCTTGCTTTTTATATTTATTTATCTTTTGTTTTTCTTTCTATAATATCTATAATTTTTCTTTTTACTTGCTCAATATTTAATTTACTTGAATCTATATATACTGCATCTGGAGCTCTTTTTAAAGCTCCTACTTTTTTATTCATATCATTTTTATCCCTTGCCATTATAGATTCTAATACTTCTGTAAAATCTTCCTTTATACCATTTCTAGTGTCTTGCGCTAATCTTCTTTTTGCTCTTTCGATTGGAGTTGCATCTAAATATATTTTTACATCAGCTTCTGGAAATACTACTGTTGTAATATCTCTTCCTTCCATAATAATATTTTTGCCTTCTTTTAACCAATCATATCCTATTTTTCTTTCTAGGTTTGTTACTTTTTCTCTTACCTCTGGAATAGAAGATGTTAATGAAACTATATTGTTTACTTCTGGTAACCTTATTTTATCTGTTACATTTTCTCCATTTAAGAATGCTGTTTGAATATTGTTTTCATTAACTAAATTTATTTCTATTTCATCCATGATTTTTATAATATTTTCTGTATCTTTTATATCAATGTTATTTCTTGCTACTGCTAAAGCATGACATCTATATAACATTCCTGTATCTATACTAACTAGTCCTAACTCTTTTGCTACAACCTTTGTTAGTGTTCCTTTTCCTGAACCTGCTGGTCCGTCTATTGCAACTATATATGACATTTTATCTCTACCTTTCAACTTTATTTTTCTATATGTATATCTTTTATTACTATTTTAATAGTTCTAACTCGCATTGTAGTTAATTTTTCTAATTCTTTGATAACTTTATTTTTAAAATTTTCTACAACATCTCTTACATTACTTCCATATTCTACAATAACTTCTATATAAACATATGGTCCTTCTGGCTGATTATCTATTCTTGTTCTTATTACACTATATATTGATTTATCTTTTTTAGCTACATGTTCTATAATTTGTCTAAATACTGTATCTGAAATTGTAAAATTACCTAAATAGCTAAATGTTGGTCTTATTATTGATTTTTCTGAAATGTATGGTTTATTATTTCTTCCTTTAAATTTAAATATTTGTAAAGGATCTAATATAAAACCTGAAAAATCTTTTTTAATTTCAAATGTTGGTACTGGTATTACATGTTTCCCTTCAGTTATTCTGCTACGTCTTGCTTCCTCCATCTCTTCTTTTGTTGCTATATCTTCTATATATATAGTTTTTTCTATTGGTGGAACTCCAATATTTGCTGCTATCTTTTTTACCATTCCATCAGATGTTCCTAAAATTAATATTGATTCTGGTTTATATTTTTCTATTGCTTTTCTTATTTCTTCTTTTTGATTATCTTGTAAAAATAGTGCTTTTTTTACTGTTTCTATTTTGGTTGGAGCCTTTTTTGCTGATTCACCTGCTATTATTTCATTATCTTTTATAAAAAGCCCATCATCTATTATATAATGAATATTATTTTCATTAGCTACCATTTGTGCTCTATAACTTTTACCAGTCCCTGAAGGACCAACAAAAGCATAAACTCTGATATTATCCATCATTTTTCTCCTTTACCCGGAAATCTTTATTTAACTTGTTTTATTTGAATTTATATGTCTTTTATATAACATATATTAAAATCTTCTATATTATACCTCAATTTTTTTTTCTTTTCAATATTGGAATTCGTATCATTTTTTTGTTGCATTAATCATATTTCATTATAATTATTATATGATTTTATTCAGTAATTTCTATATTATTGGCAATAATTTAATTAAATACAATTTTACTTTTACTAATAAACATGTTATTATAAGAACTATAGAAACTGTTAAAATAAAAAAACTTCTTAGATTGGAGAACATATGATGTATTTTATCCTATTTGTATTAGCTGCAATATTTTTTGGCATAATACTCATTTATTTGGAATCAGTTTTATTATCAGATATACGGGAAAGGAATTACAAACGTATTTGTATGATAGGGCTTACTATGTCTTTGTTGTCAGCCTTATGCATTGGTATTGCTATATGGTTCGGTCTTTCTGATTTCATATTAGCATATACCGACTTTGGAGCTAGCATGGCAATATTATATATTGGCCATGCTGTGTACGATAAAAATAAGTAACTGAAAACAATGATTCAAAGAAGTTTTTTAGAAGAGCTTTACGCTCTTCTTTTTTTATTGTATAGGAAAAATCGAAGATTTTTACATATACAACAAGGTTAAGTTACCTATGGCCGTGCGATTGTGAAGCAATCTGTACATGTGGCGAAGCCACTTTTCTTACTAAAAAATCTTAAGCATACCATTTTACATTTTTATGTAAATATGGTAAAATATAAGTTAGAGTAACTATAAACATGATACAAAGCGGAGGAAATTATGACTAAATTAGAAATGATTACACAGTTACATTTGGCAGACATCTGGTTACTTTGCGTATTTGGACTCATAACCGTCTATTGCAAAAGTCGGTTAGAAAAACACATGCAATCTAAGCACAGGTGGAAAGTATTACTTTCCGCAACAGGTTTGTTAGCCTGTGCAGCCATTGGTGCAGTTTTTTATCACTACACTGGCTGGACCGAATATGCAAAAGTTATGTATGCTCTAAACCTGGGAGCAATTGCCGTTATCTTCTTTATAGGTTTTCCAAATTTATCTAAAAAGAAGAAAAAGTAACTATTAACTTCGTTTCAAGGAGGGCCTCTGCCCTCCGGCTTTTTTTATACGTAAAAAGCAGTAACTTGAAGTTACTGCTTCTTACATTTTATTTTTCATATCCTGGTTTTCCAAGCAATGTAAACATATTCTTTTTATATGCTTCAACTCCTGGTTGGTTAAATGGATTTACTCCTAATAATTTACCAGACATTGCACATGCTAGTTCGAAGAAATATATTAATTGTCCTAGATTTTCTTCATCTAATTTTTCCATTGTTATTAATATATTTGGTACATCCCCATCAACATGTGCTGATATTGTTGCTTCCATTGCTTTTTTATTTACATAGTCTAATGTTTTTCCAACTAAATAATTTAATCCATCTAAATTGTCTTCATCTGTTTCAATTTTTATATCAGTTTTAGATTTTTCTACATTTAAAACTGTTTCAAATAAATTACGTCTTCCTTCTTGAATATATTGTCCCATAGAATGTAAATCTGTTGTAAATTCAACTCCTGCTGGGAATATACCTTTTAAATCTTTACCTTCGCTTTCACCATATAATTGTTTCCACCATTCGATAAAATAGTGTAGTTTTGGTTCATAATCTACTAATAATTCAATATCTTTTTTATTTGAGTACAAAATATTTCTTGCAACTGCATATTTGTAGCAATCATTATATTTTAAATCTGATTCAGCATATTTATTTTGTGCTGATAGAGCTCCTTGCATTAGTTTATCAATATCAACACCAGAAACTGCAATTGGTAATAATCCTACTGCTGTTAAAACAGAATATCTTCCTCCTACATTATCTGGAATAACAAATTCTTCATATCCTTCTTTATCAGCTAATTGTTTTAATGCTCCCTTTTTCTTATCTGTTGTTACATAAATTCTACTTCTTGCTTCTTCTATTCCATATTTATTTTCCAAGAATTCTCTAAAAATTCTAAATGCAATTGCAGGTTCTGTTGTTGTTCCAGATTTTGAAATCACATTTATAGATAAGTCCCTATCTCCAATATATTCTATAATATCATTTATATAATCTGGATTTAAATTATTACCTGCAAAAATAACTTTAGGATGTTTAGATTTTTCATCTGGAACACTATTAACGAACGCACTGTGCATTGCTTCTATTACAGCTCTTGCACCTAAATAAGAACCACCAATTCCTATTACTAAAAATATATCAGAATCTCTTTGTACTTTTTTTGCAACTTTTTCTATTCTTTTAAACTCTTTTTTATCATAATCTGTAGGAAGTTTTAACCATCCTAAGAATTCTTTTTCATCATCAGCTTTTTGATATAATTCATCATGAATTTCTTTAACTTTTTCTGAGTATTTTAAGATTTCCTCATTGCTTATTTTAGTATTTTCTAACTCTATTTTTAAATCTTTCATAATACTACCTCTTTTCTTTTTTATTCTGCCCTTATTGTATATCATTAACCTATTTTATGCAACTTGAAATTAATATGATAACATATATAATTCCAAATTTTAAAAGTGGATTTTAAGGATTATCCCTAAAATCCACTTTTAAAATTTATCTTGTTACCCATTGTACTAAATCTAAGTTTGTTGTATCTAATAGCATGTCTGTTTGTGGCATAACTCTAAATGTATATCCATAATTTCCGCCAGTTTTTAATGTTATTTTAGCAGAATAATTATATACTCTTTTTTCTTCATCCTTATCTTTTAGTTGCATTGGGATTGTTTGCATTTCTTCCATAATACCATTATCTAATATTTTTCCATAATATACTTGTGTTTTTATAGAATCTGCATCTATTCCTTCTGGCAATTCTACTTTACAATGTACTTCTATTTGATTTCCTGCATCTATTGTTATATTGTCTAAATTATTACTTTGTGATATTTTTATGTTTTTCCAATTTGCATATAAGTTTTTCTTCCAATTTGTAAATTCTATTACATCATCTAAATTTTCATAATGTGCGTGTGATAAATTAGCAAGCTTCATATAATAATCATTAGTATAATCAATTACCATTCTAGAAGTTGAATATTTTCCACCTGTTGATATTATAGAATTCTTAAATATTTCCATCCATTTTTCTGAAACGCCATCTTCTTTTTTATCATCGTAGTATAATGGCATAATTTTATTTTCTAATGTATAATATAAGCTTTCACTATCAGCTTTATCTTGTTCTTCATAAGATTGATATTCAGTATTATCTCCTATAGTCCATCCGTTTTTTTGGTTATAACCTTCTGCCCACCAACCATCTAAGACACTAAAGTTTATAACTCCATTAACAGATGCTTTTTGACCACTTGTTCCAGAAGCTTCCATTGGTCTTCTTGGATTATTAAGCCATACATCAACACCACTTATTAAATATCTAGACATTGCTATATTATAATTTTCTAATAAAAATATCTTTCCTTTAAATTGTGGTTTCATAGAAATCTCATGAATATATCTTATTAGGTCTTGACCTTCTTTATCTGCTGGATGCGCTTTTCCTGCAAAAATTAATTGAACTGGTCTTTTTTCATCATTTAATAATTGTGTTAGTCTTTCTAAATCTTTAAATATTAATGTCGCTCTTTTATATGTTGCAAATCTTCTTGCAAAACCTATTGTTAGTGCATTAGGATTTAATTTTGAAACAATATCATTTATTTCTTCATAATTATATCCACTTGATTTTAATCTATTTGTTACATTGCTCTTTACTAATGCACATAATTTTTTCTTTCTATCAATATGTGTATCCCATAATTCTTTATTTGGAATATCTTTTATTGCTTCCCAAGTTTTATCATCTTGAATATTGTCTTGCCAATATGGTTTTAAATATTGATTAAATAATTTTTTCATTGATGGAGCAAGCCATGAACATGTATGAATTCCGTTTGTTACATATTCTATTGGTGATTCATCTGGTGCAATATTTGGCCATACATCTGAAAATAACCTTCTAGAAACTGCACCATGTAATTTACTTACACCATTCTTTTTACCAGCAATTCTTAATGCAAGCATTCCCATGTTAAATCCTTGCTCTAATCCTTGAGTTGTTTTCATTCCCAATCTTAAAAAATCTTCACGAGAAATTCCAAGTTTTGGCCAGTAATTAGAAAAATATTTATCCATTAATTCTATTGGGAAAATATCATTTCCAGCAGGTACCGGTGTATGTGTTGTAAATACTGTTTTTGCTGAACAAATTGTTTTTGCGACTTCAAATGATACTTCTCTTTCTTCCATTATATTTTTTATAACTTCTAAATTTAAAAATGCTGAATGTCCTTCATTCATGTGATATACAGTAGGTTTTAAATTTAATCTCTTTAATAATTTTATCCCAGCCATTCCTAAGACAATTTCTTGTCTTATTCTCATTTCTTGATCTCCACCATAAAGTCTTAATGTAACTACTCTATCTTCTGCAATATTTTGGTCAATATCAGAGTCCATCAAATATAATGAAATCCTACCTACAATTATTTTCCAAACTTTTAAATACAATTTTCTGTCTGGAAATTCTACATCTATTATTAAGTCATTACCTTCTTCATCTTTTACAGGTAAAATAGGTAAATTATCTAAATCTATATTATTGTATTCGGTTTTTTGATTACCATATCCATCAATTTTTTGATTAAAATATCCATTTTTATATAATAGGCCTACTGCAGCAAAAGGTAATCCTAAATCACTTGCTGATTTTAAGTGGTCTCCAGATAATATTCCTAATCCTCCTGAATAAATTGGTAATATTTCATCTATACCATATTCAGCTGAAAAATATGCTATTAAATCATTTTTATTATTAGGATAATTTTTTGAAAACCAAGTTTCTTTTGTTTCCATATAAGAATTAAAATTATTTACAACTTCATCATATTCTTTTAAGAATTTTGAATCATTTGCTACATCTTCTAATTTGTCTTGTGAAACTAATTTTAAAAACTTAACTGGATTTTTTCCAACAGTATCCCAAAGATCTGAATCTATATCCTTAAAAAGTCTTAAAAATTCTGTATTCCATGACCACCATAGATTATTTGCTATATCTAATAACTGGTTAATTCTTTTAGGTAATTGTGGATTTACAGTAATCCTATTAAATATATACATTTATATTTCCTCCTTAGTTTACTTCATAATTTATCTGTTGTACTCCATATATTATCCATTATAGTTTCATATTTGTCAAATAATTTTTTGTATTTTTCACGTAATTTTTTTTACAAAATTTGACGTATTATGTAAATTGTGATATTATCTAAACATTAAGACTGTTGGAGGTAAATTTATGGGAAACAATTCAGAAGTACGGGAAGACAATTATTATAACATTGTAACTATGGATTATAGGATAACAGTTTCAATTCCTATTAAGTATAGTGTGCTATCAAAAAGCTTTCCTAACGAAATCTATCAGCTTGAGGAATACATAAAAACCAGTGGCTCAATTGGAGTAAAAGATAAAGAACTTATACTTGCACTTATAAGTCGTGCAATAAGATATAATGTAGTATCAGTCGAGCAATTCTATGAGTTAGATGGATTATATGGTAGGCGAACATTAATATGCACATTTGTGTTTTTAGAAAATTCAGACATGACATTATTTTCAAAAGGTCTTGCCAAATTTGAAGTTTCCAAAACCGGTGTTAATACGGAGGTAAGTTAATATGGAAGAATCACGGAACACTGACAAATTCAGACTGGTAATATCATATTACCAAATTTCGATTTCGATGCCACTTAGTGGCACTTCGATTGGCATAAGTTCTGGCGATATTTATCAAACCAAATTGCATATAAAAGATGCAATTGAAAAGCATGAGCACAAACACAATTCTTCAGTAAAAATAATTGATCTTAATCATTTAGGTAGAATTGTTGATTTAGCAATCTCATGTGATGCTATAGCCATTTCTAATCTAACAATTATTCGGAATGACTATGGACGAAATTCGCTCAGTATGTACTTTTCTTTCGAAGATGTGCAAAATCTACAAGATTTTGAGTCTCAAATTAAGTCATTTAGTTTCTAAGTTCTACAAGACAGAGCATACATTTTTTGTCGCTCTGTCTTTTCCTTTTTGCCATAAAATTCTTAATAATTTTTATTAATTTTCTACACTTTTTCTATTGAATTTATTTTACTTTTGATATAGTATATATATTAGTTATGTTTAATTACAAAGGAGGAAAATAAATGCCAAGAAAAGCAAAAGAAGAAAAAGAAAAATTTGAAGAAAAGGCAGTAAAAAAAGTTACAAAAACTGTAAAATCTTCTAAAGAAAAAGTGGAAAAAACTAGTAAATCAAAAAAGGCTCCTATTATTTCAAAAGAAGAAAAAGAATCTAAAAAAACAGCTAAAACAAAAACAAAAGCAGATAAACCAAAAGCATCAAAAACTACAACAAAAACCAAAAAGTCCACAAAAAAAGCTAGTACTAAAACAAAAGTAGCTAAAACTTCTTCTGTTTCTAAAGAAGAAAAAGTAAATACTATTAGTGGTGAAAAATTTGAAATAGCTGAATATTATGATTTACCCTATAGATATAATCAAACTGTAGTAAAACTTTTATATCAAACACCTACTACATTATTTATTTATTGGGATATTTCTGTAGAAGATTCTGAAAAATTAAAGGAAAAATATGGAGAAGATTTTTTCGAAAAAACAAGACCTGTCCTTATTGTGCATAACGAAACTAAAGGATATAGTTTTGAAGTAGAAATAAATGATTTTGCTAATTGTTGGTATTTAAATGTAAAAGATAGCAAGTGTAATTATAAAATAGAATTAGGTAGAAGACCTTTTGAAGTTACATATCAAGGTGAAGTTACAAGTGTAAAAACAACACCAAAAATAAACACAAATTACATACCTATTACATCTTCTAATACTATTGAATCACCAAATGATCATGTTCTTTTAGAAAAAGCTCAAGAAATGCTATATTTTAGGAATGTAAAAACTAACACTGTTACTTCAAAAAATATTGCTACTTTAACATATTTAAAAAGTATTGGAAAAATTTATCAAGTTAATGAATTATATAAAAAGTTTTATAATGAAGAAATACTAGACTATTCAAAAGGTGGATTTTCTAATCCATCAAGTGGTGGTTTATCTTCTTCAAGTTTTAAATAAGATATTTATCTTATCCTAAAGTGGCATGATTAAATTTACTTGTCATGCCACTTTTATATTATAATATATTTGAAAAGGAGTTTACAAATGAATAAAAATCCCAAAGGATATGTAAGTTTCGTATTACATGCACATCTTCCTTTTATTCATCATCCAGAAAGTGATGACTATCTTGAAGAGCAATGGCTATTTGAAGCTATTTCAGAAACTTATATCCCACTTCTTAGAAATTATAAAAAATTAGTTGATGAAAAAGTTGATTTCAGAATTACAATGTCTATGACTCCACCATTACTTTGGATGTTAGACAATAAATTACTACAAAAAAAATATATTCATTATTTAAATGAACATATTGAGCTTTGTGAAAAGGAAGTAAAAAGAACTGTTTATGATAGCAGACTTAATGAACTTTCAAAATATTATTTAAATAGATATTCTGATGATTTGCACTTATTTAAAGATGTATTTAAATGTGATTTAATATCTGCATTTAAGCATTTTCAAGATATTGGTGTATTAGAAATTATTACTTGTGGAGCTACACATGGTTTCTTCCCTATTCTTTTTGTAAATGAAAAAACAGTTAAGGCTCAAATAGCTGTTGGTGTTCAAACATACAAAAAATATTTTGGCAAACAACCTCGTGGAATATGGCTTCCTGAATGTGGCTATGTACCTGAAGCAGATAAATATTTAAAAGAATTTGGAATTGAATATGCCATTGTAGAATCTCATGGAATTTTATATGCTGATCCTACACCTGTATATGGAACATTTGCACCAATTGTTTCACCAGGAGGACTTATTGCCTTTGGACGTGATATGGAATCTTCAAGACAAGTATGGAGTTCAATAAATGGATATCCTGGTGATTACAATTATAGAGAATTTTATAGAGATATTGGTTATGAAGCTGATTATGATTATATAAAACCATATATTGCACATGATGGAGTTAGAGTTAATACTGGAATAAAATACTATAGAATAACTGGCAAAACTGATCAAAAAGATTATTATAACTTACAATGGGCTCAAGATTCCATAAATATGCAAACAGGTCACTTTTTCGACAGTCGTGTCAAACAAATTAATGAAGTCGCACCATATATGGATCACCCACCTATTATATTATGTCCTTATGATGCTGAGCTATATGGTCATTGGTGGTATGAAGGTCCAGATTGGCTATATACATTATTTAAGAAAATTCACTATGATGATTGTAATTTTGCTTTAATTACACCAAGTGAATATATTGATAAATATCCAAATATCCAAATTTGTTCACCTTGTAGATCTAGTTGGGGCGCTAATGGATATAATGAAGTATGGCTTAATCCTTCAAATGACTATGTACACAGACATTTGCATAAAGCAGGTGACAGAATGGTAGAACTTGCTCACCTATTTCCAAATGAACAAGATAAATTAAAACGATTTGCATTAAATCAATGTGCTAGAGAATTGTTATTAGCACAAAGTAGTGATTGGTTATTTATTATAACAAATAACACAATGGTAGATTATGCTAAAAAAAGAATAAAAGATCATATCGGTAGATTTACCAAGTTATATGAAGAAATTAAACGTGATAAAATTGATGAAAAATATTTAAATGAAATTTACAAGAAAGATAAGATTTTTGATGATATAGACTATATGATTTATTATTAATCCATACAAGTTGCAAAATATTTCTTCCTTCATATTATATGTATAATGAAACATTATTTAGTAGATAATACATATATGTGAAGGGAGTTTTTTTATTATGAAATCATTTGCTTTAAAGACTAACAATAAAGATATAATAAATTATCTACTAAATAATTATGCCTATCCTAACACATATATTTCTGTAAAAAAATTCAAAATCTATACTAATATTATTTTTCATTATACAGGTAATTCAGAAAATACATTTATAAGTGAATTAGCAAATCTATTTGTAGAGGCAATCATAAAATTCAAAGAGCCATATCTTTTAAAAAAAATTATAAAAACCAACTACTTTTATTTTTCTGATATTGAACAAGAAGTTGTTTTTAAAAAATGTATAGATTATTTAAACGATCCTTCTACAATAGAACATCAAGTACGTTTAGAACATATTTATATATCATTTATAAAATATATATCTTCAAACAAATCTGTAATTTTAAAAGGATTTATTAATTTTAGACTTTTTAATTATATGAAAATCTTAGATTATGTTGTAGATACTTTTGTTAACGAATTTGTAGTTGATAGAGAGTATAAAGAATTTATTAATTTATTAAAAACATATGTAAATTCTAAGCCATGTACAACAAATATTGTACATTTTATTTATAGAGAAAAGAATTCCAAAATATTAGATGAAAATTTTAATGATATACCGTTAAAGAATGATATAAATAATTTAAATTATATTTCTGATGTATCTTTTTCAGAAAATGATATTTCTCTAAATACTTTGCTTACTTTATTACCTCAAAAAATTGTAATACATTTATTTAAAGAATCTGATGACTTTATAAAAACTTTAATTTGTATTTTTGAAAATAGAGTTGAATTCTCAAAACAGGGATTTGGAGATGGTCCCAGAATTCCTCTTTAAGGAATTTAAAAGCTGTGGCACTATGCTACAGCTTTTAATATAATAGAAATATGCTTTTCCTATAAACTCAAATTTATCCCTCTTGCCACTACATCTTTCATATTTTCTATTAAATCATCTATCTCTTTAGGTGTTACTATAAAATTGAAATCCTTTGGAATTAATGCTTCTTTTATTTCTTCATAATTATCCTCTTCTTTTAATTTATTTAAATATTCATTTGATTTTGCCTCTTCTTGCAATTTTTCTATGAAAACATCCAGACAATCATTAACTACCACAGCAGTTTCAACAACTGTTGGAATACCTATTGCAATTACAGGTATTCCCAAAGTATCTATAGTTAATTCTTTTCTTGCATTATCAACACCTGCACCTGGTACAATTCCTGTATCAGCTAATTGTATTGTACTGCTAATTCTTTCCATACTTCTTGATGCCAAACTATCTATTACTATCATAAGTTTAGGTTTTACATTTTCCACAATCCCTTTTAATATTTCTGCTGTTTCTATTCCTGTTGTTCCTAGAACTCCTGGAGATATGGCACTTACCGGTCTTGTATTTTTATCTAAATACTGAGGCACATATTTTAAAAGATGTCTTGTAATATCTATTTCATTTATTACTTTTGGTCCTAGTGCATCTGGAGTTACATATATATTTCCTAATCCAACAACTAATATTTCTTCTTCTGGTTTTATATGCTCTGAAATCATAGCTTTTAGTTCTTTGCTTAATACTTCGCTTGCTGATTGAATTTCGTCATTTCCCATATATTTCATATTTTTTAAATCTATTGTTATATATGTCCCCATTCTTTTTCCTAATGCCTGTTCTCCTTTTTCGTCAAGTATTTTTACTCTAGTTAATTTTATATTATTATTTATTTTTTCTTCTATTGCTTCTACTCCATCTATTTTATCTTCAATTTTATTTGCCTTTTTATATAATTCATTTCTTTCATCTGCTAAATCTGTTCTAAAATTATATTCACTCATAAAAAAATAACCTTCCTTTCTTATATTATTTTTAGAAAAAAAGGTTATTTTATACTATTATTTTCTTTTAAATATATGTTTTATTTTTACTAAAATTTTTTCTAAAATAGAAGCTTCTCTATAAACTACTAAATCTGTTCCAATATCACTTGCTGCAACAGCATTATTTCCATTACCTAAAACAATATATTCATCTTGTCTATTTTCATTTTTTCTATTTTTTTCATTTTGCCAATATATATTTAGGATTTCTTCTCTTTCTTCTTCACCGCACCAATAGTCTAAATTTAAAACAGATAATAATATTAATGTTTTTCTTTGTAAATTCTGACTTTCTAATGGTAGTGCAGGATTAATTCTTACCTTATATGTTTTATCTCTTCTATTTTTAAATACATTGATAACTTCTTTTGGTATTTTATTATATTGCTCCAATGGTATATATTTTAATATCTCGTATACTTCTGCATATGCTTTTGTTAATTCATTTTCCATTTTTTATCCCTCTCTTTTTTTATTTAGTAATTCCTTTTAATTCTTCTCTAATAGTTTGATATCCAGCAAGTTCTTCATTTCTTTCAATATTTAAACTGTTTTTTACTGTTGATTGTAATCTCTTAAAGAATATTTCTGCAGTAATATGACCATTTGAAGCTATCTCAATCTTTGCTCTTAAATAAGATAATAAATCTTTTATGTTCTCTTCTGCATCTTCATTTTCCATTCCGAATGTGTCATCTAATTCTTCAATTCTCTGTAGAATTTTATTATTTTTATTTAATTTTATTCCTCTTTCTAAATCATTTATTAAATATTGAATTATTTCTGTTATCAATTTTTCACAATATATAGAAACTTCTTTATATTTTAGCATAATTAAAGTATTTTCTATTATTACTTCACATGACATCTTTTTTTCCATATCAGTTAGTTTATTAAATTCCTCAAAAAGAAATTGATTTAGTGGTAAAAATATCTTATCATTATTTATATTAATTTGTTTAATTAATCGAATAATTTGCTCTAATTTTTCAGGATCCATTTTATCTATTTTTTCACCTTTAAAATATTTCTCCACTACTTCTGTTGGATTATTTCCTTCTTTTAATATGTCAATGTCCGCAACTAAATTTTGTAATTTATATAATGGTAATATATAATTTTTTAAATAATATATACTCTTTTCATCAATATCTTCAAAAGCAAATTTATTTTTATTGTAAAATTCTTTAAGGTTAAAATTATTTATGTCTGTTTCTGTTGCATTTTCTCCTTCTACCGCTTTAATAAATTTTTCTTTATCTCCTAAGAAATATTCAAGTAACATCTTTTTATCTATTTTCAATTTACTTAATGCATATAGTCTTGTTCTTTCTATACTATTTTCATCTATATACGCAGATTCTATACTATATGGCATTTCTATATGAAATCCTAAATTTTCATGGGGATGTTTTTCTATATAAGTATTTATTACAAGATCTGTAAATATATCAGCATTTCCTTCTTCTATAATAGAATTATTATTTTTTGTATATTTTATATTTGAAAACAAATGTGCATATCCATGAATTATATATCCTAATACTTTATTTTGTTGGAATTTTCTCTTTTCTGATATTAATAAATTCCTTTTCTTATAATCAATATCTATATTATAAGCTTTTTTAAAATTAGCATATTTTATATTAGTAGTATTAAATACAATATTGATACTTTCTTGTTTTTCTACTGCTATATCTTTATATACTTCTTTTATGAATTCTCTTATCATTTTTTGGGCAAGATTAACAAGCCTATATAGTTCTGGAGCTATTTTGTGTTCCAAACTATTAATTATTCGTTCTCTTGTTTCTTTATCTGGGAAATATTGTAAAAACTTTAATTTCATCTCATTATCATTTTCATTAATCAAACAATCTATATTAACTTCTTTTTGTGATTCTTCAGTTTTTACAACTTCACTATTTTGTACTTCTTTTTTTGTATTTAATTCTTCGTTCACTTTTACATTTTCTTCAGTATTTTCTTTTTCCAACATTTCACTCTTCCCCTTAGTCTATTTGTTTTCCTTCTTTTTCTTTAATTTCAAAATCAATTCCCTTTTCTTTTGCTTTCTCCTCTATTTTCTTATTTAATACTTTTATGTATCCTACAGCAGTTTCGTTAATTTTACCTTTTAATTCATTTTTAGCTTCATTTTCTATTTCTTTTAAAATTAAATCCTTTTCTTCCATTTTTTCCCCTTTTATTTAGAACAATTTTTACATAATATTGATTCTAATCCTATATTAATATCTATATTTCCTATTTTATAATTATAGTCTAAGTCTATTAGTTCTTTTACTATATTAAAAATTTCTTGTTCTGTAAAGCTTTTTGCTTGCATTTTATATTTATTTACTAAAAATAATTGATTTGGTTTTAAATTTAAACTTTTTGCTATATCTAGCTTATACTTTTCTGCGATTTTTGTAAAGTATAATTTTTTAAAATGATTATATAATGTAATTAATATTTTTTGGATTGGTTCTTTATTAAAGATTAAATTATTAAGTTCTTCTAAAGCTTTTCCTATTTGTTTTTTACCTAAATAATCTGTTAAATTAAATATAACTGCTTGTGTCTGTTTCGTACACAATAGATCAATGTCATGTTTTTGAATAGTTCCATTTTCTCCTGCGTATTCAATTAGCTTTCTTATTTCATTAATCAAATTTTGCATATTCTGACCACATTGTTCAATTAAATATTGCAAATTTGTTTCTGTGACATTTACTTTATATGCATTACATATAGATTTTAATCTTTTAATTATTTGTATTGGTTTTTGAAAAGCAAATTCACATACAATCCCATATTTTTCTAAAGTTTTATATAATTTTAGTTTTTCTACATTTTCTTCTATAAAAACTATTATTGTACTTTCTTTTATTATATCAATATTTTCCTCTATATATTCTGCTAAATTTGTCTTTATTTTAGCAAGTTCTGGATTTTTTCTTTTTCCTTCTTTTTTTAATATTTCAGAATTTTTTACAATAATTAGTTTTTTAGGATAACCAAATGCAGGAGTCTGTATATCAGATATTAATTCTCCAATATTTGTTTCATCAATATTTATATAATTAATTCCATTTATACATTCTCCAAACTTCTTTTTTATTTTTTTTACCACGGATTCTAGTAAAAACTTTTCTTCCCCATAAAAAACATATATACTATTTAATTCTTGTGTATTCAAACTTTTTTCTAATTCTTCTACTAACATAAAATCCTTCTTTATAATTTAAATTGTGATGAAAATTTTGATGAATGTGCATGACAAATTGCTATTGCCATACTATCTGTTATATCATCTAATTTTGGTAGTTTTTCAGCATTTAAAATCATCTTCACCATTCTTTGTACTTGAATCTTATCTGCTCTACCATATCCAGTTACTGCTTGTTTAATTTGAAGTGGTGTATATTCATATATATCTAATTTATTTATTCTTGCTGTAATTAATATTACACCTCTTGCTTGTGCAACATTTATAGCAGTTTTGGCATTATTGTTAAAAAACAATTCTTCTATAGACATTGCATCAGGCTTATATGTATTTATTATATCATTTAATTCTGTATATATTTTTTCTAGTCTTAGTGGGAACGATACTCCAGCTTCTGTAAGTATCGCCCCAGATGTTTCTAATTTAAATTTATTTCCTATATAATCTATTATGCTATATCCTGTTATTGCAAAACCAGGATCTATTCCTAGTATTCTCATTTGTTTACCTCTTCTTGTTCTTTATAATCTAATAAAATTCTAAATATTTCTGCCATACTCCATGCTTGTGAAAATGTTCCTTTTGGCAAATATGGTGGTTTTGAGTCATATAATTCAGAAATACTTTGAACACAACCTTCTTTATACATCATTGTTTTAGTTGTAGATTTTAAATTCTTTATAAATTGATCATATTCTTTTTGCAATTCAGCTTTTGTCTTTACACCTTTTGTATTTTCTATAATGACTTTAAATGCATCATTATATATTCCAAATAACCATGGCCAAGTTATTCCTTGATGATAACTCATATCTCTTCTAAAAGAATCTCCTTCATATGTTGCAACATATTGTTTATCTTTTTTAGATAATGTACGTAAACCATGTCTTGTATATAATTCATCTGTTACAGTTTTTAACATTTCTTTAGCAGCTTTTCCTGATGCATTTAAAACTGGATAACTTAATGCTAAACTAAATAATTGATTTGGTCTTACTTTATCATCGTCTAAAACATCATATAAACATTTTTTCTTTGCATTATAGAATTTCTTATTAAATGCTCTTTTTACTTTTTCTGCTAAATCACCATATGATTTTGATATTTCATCTGTTTCAAATTTTGCAGATAATTCCTCCATTATTTTTAATGCATTATACCACATACTATTTATTTCTACAGCTTTTCCATTTCTTGGAGTTACTGCAAAATCATTTATTTTTACATCCATCCATGTATTTTGAGTATTTGGAGTTCCAGAATGAATTAGTCCATCTCTTTCCATATAAATATTATTATTATCTACATCTATTCCTGTTTTATATGCTTCGATTATTTTCTTTAACCATTTATAAAAATTATCTTTTATAAATTTATAATCTTTAGTATAATTTATATATTTTTTGATTTCTTCAAATAATAAAAGTGATGCATCCACACTATTATAAAGTGGTCTATTATCATATCCAGAATATCCATTTGGAACTAATCCATATTTTATATCTTTAGTAAATGTTAATAATACTTCTTTTGCAATATCAAATCTTCTTGTTTTTAATAAAAGACCTTCAAATGCAATTAAGCTATCTCTTCCCCAATCTAAAAACCAAGGATATCCTGCTATTATTGTGTGTAATCCAAAAGATGGTCTATATGCTAAAAATGAATCTGCTGTAATTACAAAATCTTCTAAAAGCTCTGCATCTTCATCACCTTTTTTTACTAGCTTTGAATTTTTTATAATTTTTTTCAATCTTTTTTCTTCATCTTTTATTACATCTTTTGCATTAATCTCATCAATATTTTCTTCTAAAGAAAATACAAAACTTATCTCTTTTTCTTCATTCGGATTTAAATCTATTTCATATCTTCCTGGTATAATATGATTTTCTATTGGATCAAATCCTCTTTTTTCTTCCTCTAAATAAAACATATTACGGAAAATATCTTCTTTATGCTCTATATAATTTCCTTCTGAACATTTCATATAAAAAGGAAATTTACTTTCATTTTTAATTATCATCTTTACTTTTGTATTATTAATATTCTCTTTTAAATTAAAATTAATATCTTTATTTACTTGGTGGAAATCTCTAAAATTTATAATTGGTGCTAATGTAAGTTTTGAATTATAGTTTCCGTTCTTTACACTATATAAAACAGTTACAGTATTTTTTCCATATTGCATACATATAGTTTTTTCTATTTTCGTATTTTCTATTTTATATGTATATTTAGGTACAAATTTTTTTTCAAAACTTTCAATTCTCTTATATCCATCAGAAATATAATTATCACAAATATTAGTATATAACGGATATTTCTTTCCATTAATTTCTATACTTTCATCTACTTTTGATAATACCAAATATCTTCTTGCTGGTGGAGTTAATGCTGCAACTAACAATCCATGATATTTTCTAGTATTTGCACCTGTTACTGTTGATGAAGCAAATCCTCCTATTCCATTTGATATTACCCATTCTCTTTGAACTAAATCTTTAAACTCTCCTTTATTTACTAATATTTTCATTCGTATACCTCCACCTTAAATAAATTATTTATTATTTTTTTCTTTGTCCCTTTGTATTTTCTCTAAAACATTTTCTATAAAATCTGCTTGTTCATCTATTTTTTGTTTTTCTTCTTGACGTATCTTTTCCCTATTCATTCTTTTTATATTATCAGTATTTCTAATTGACTCTATTCTTTTTCCATATCTATTTAAAAATTTGCTTTTTCTTTCTTTTTTATTTTTTTGAACTTTTTTCTTTTTTGGTTTATTTTTTATTTTATTAAATTGTTTTTCATATTCTAATTTAGATTTTAATAACATGTATTGTGGATCCATTTGTTTATCTCTGTATTTTAAATCATCACATACAAGCTCTGTAATTGCTCTTGCAACCAAATCAGAATTATGCCTAATATAACCATCTTCAACACATGCTAAATCCCTTTGTAATAATTTAATTCCTAAATTTTTAGCTTTTTGGATATCTATTTGAACTAATTCTGAACCTTGCATATTATATTTTTTAATATATTCTGGAGTAACTTCTCCTGTATCATATATACAATAATCTATTATATCTTTACCAGTATGATCTATTATTGCTTTAATATGGTCTGATAATGAATAATCATCTGTTTGACCTGGTTCTGTCATTATATTGCTAACATATACTTTTATTGCTCTTGAATCTTTTATAGCTTTATATACTCCACCAACTAATAAATTTGGTATCACATTTGTATACAAGCTTCCTGGGCTAATTACAATACAATCTGCCTCTTTTATTGCTTCTATTACATCATTTGTTGCTCTGCAATTTGTAGGTTTTATAAAAACTCTATTAATTTTTGTAATTTTGTCAAAAACAATTTCTGGTATTTTGTCTTTTTCTTCCACTACCATTCCATTTTCAAGTTCTGCACAAATAGTCATTTCATCATTTGTTACTGGTAATATTCTTCCAACTATATTAAATATTTCGTTTGCTTCTTTTATTGCTTCTGAAAAATCGTTTGTTACATTTTGCATTGCAGAAAAAGTTAAATCACTATAATTTATGTCTTTTAATTCTCCACTTTCAAATTTATAATTTAATAATTTATTTGCTACCTCTTCATTATTTGATAACGCTACTATAGTGTTTTTAATATCGTCTATTGGCATTGTTTTTAACATTTGTCTAGATGTAGTTGGTAATTTTCCATATGCCGAAACAGTTACTATTGCTGTAATATTATCAGTATATTTTTTTAATCCTCTTGCGACTGTTTCTAATCCTGTTCCTCCACCAATAATTACTATTTTAGGTCCTTCTGCATATATTTTCTTATTAAAGATTAAAGAATTTATATTTATATTTTTCTTATTTTTTTGAACTCTGTTATCTGTTGATTCTATTAACATTTCCATTGTTCTTTTTTGCATAAAAACTATTCCTGTTACAATAAAAAGGAAACCAACTATAAATGAAATTATTATTAATAATAATTGAATAGGTTCTAATTCTTCCATAACTATTATTTCTGACATTCCATAACATGTAAGTACTATACCTATTAATATTAAAATTACCCATCTTTTTATTCTTGCATTTGGTTTAAACCATTCTATAAAGCCCTTCATTTTGTTTATACATCCTTTCAAAAATTACTTTTTGGCATCTTCACCAATTATTTGTACTTCTAATTCTATTTCTTTGCCAAACTTATCAGCAACTTTTTCTTTAATGTATTTTATTAAGTCTATTACTTCTTTAGCTTTTGCATTTCCCTTATTTATTACAAATCCTGCATGTTTTGTTGAAACTTCAGCATCACCTATAGAATATCCTTTTAATCCACATTCATCAATTAGTTTTGCAGTTATAAAGTCTGTTCCTCTTTTAAATGTGCTTCCTGCTGATGGATATTCAATTGGTTGATGAACTTTTCTCCATTCAGAATATTCATCCATTTTTGATTTTATATCCTTATAAATTCCATGTTTTAATTGCAACTTTGTAAACAAAATAATGTATTTATCTGTTTTAAATATACTATTTCTATATTCAAACTCTTGCTCTTCATTTGTTAAAACAATTACATTTCCTTGTCTATCCATACAAGTTGTTTCTTGCACAATATCTTTCATTTCTCCACCATGAGCTCCAGCATTCATCCTAATTGCTCCACCTATGGAACCTGGAATTCCAGAAGCAAATTCGAAACCTTCTATTTCTTCTATCAACAATTTTTGTGCCAGATATCCATTTTTTACACCTGCACCAACTGTAATAATATAATCTTTATCATTTATTTCATCTATTTTTAATATATCTATATCTACTTTTAAAACAATTCCTCTTATTCCGCCATCTTTTACTAGTAGGTCACTTCCATTTCCAATAATAGTTAACGGAATTTCTTTTTCACTAGAATATTTTAATATTTGTTTTATATCTTCTTCTGTCTTAGCTTTTATAAAAATATCTGCATTTCCACCTATTCTAAAAGATGTATGTTTAGACATGGGCTCATTTGTTAAAATTACAGATTCCTCTGAAATTTTTTCTTTTAAATCATTAGATACTCTTTCTATATCCAATTATTTTCTCTCCTTTAAATAATTTACAACATCATTAATACTTTCGTCAGGTGTTGAAGCTCCAGCCATAACACCTACTTTATTTATATTATCAAAATTTATATTATATAATTCTTTTACAGTTTCAATTTTAATCGCATTTTTACAATTTTTCTTAGAAATTTCGTATAATTTATGTGTATTAGAACTTTTTGGTCCTCCAATTATAATCATAAAATCTACTTCTCTTGAAATTTTTTCAGTTTCTTTTTGTCTTAATTCTGTTGCATTACATATGCGATTATAAATTTTAATCTTAGTTTTTACATTTTCTTTTAAATATTTTTCTATTTCTTCGAATTTTTTTAAATTACAAGTTGTTTGAGTAATTACATCAATATATTCTTTTTTATTTAAATCTTCTATTCTTGTTTTTAATTCTTCTAAATCTTCTATAATTTCTCCATCTTTCACGAAACTAAATGTTCCTAATGTTTCAGGATGATTCTTTTCACCTATTATTACAACATAATTATTCTTTTTAGATAAATTTTCTGCTAATTCGTGTATTTTTAATACCTTTGGGCATGTACAATCTATTAATTCTACATTTTTTTCTTTTGCTATTTCATATATATCTTTTGTTACACCATGTGCTCTTATAATTACTCTATTTTTTGCATCATCTATTTTATCTATTATATTTAATCCTTTTGATTTTAATTTGTCTAAAACTTGATTATTATGTAATAAATCTCCTAAACAGTCTATTTTATCGTATTTTTTTAGCTCCTCGTTTGTATTTTTTATAGCATGTTTTATTCCTGTACAAAAACCTGCTGTTTTTCCTAAATATATTTCCATATGCTTCTCCTAATTTAAGTCTAATTTTGCACCAATTATATCATAACTTTTCTAATTCTGTAAAATACTTAACATAATTTTTGAACTTTAGGGACGGAGCTTAAAGTTCATTTAGTAAACATAAATATGTTATTTGGTATAAAAAAATTTAATAACCTATTATTTCCTCTGAAAAAGGTAATTTATTTAGTTCTATTTCTTTTCCATTATATATAATTTTCCAATAATATTTAGAATCAGGACGATTAATTTGAGTTATTTCATTTTGATTAATACTTCCAACCTCATCAACATCTTCTGATTCCATTTCCGAGAGTGTTGAAATTTGTTCGATTTGCTTATTTGTTAAAGTTTTTTCTCCTATACTATAACGATCAATATCGTGTCCCATAAAGCCACTATAGTGTATTGAATATAATTTTCTATTTTCTAAATTTACTAATTTATAATTAACATCATAAGCTCCTGTATCCTCTACAAAAAGGACTTTTGTTATTTTGGTTATTTTTACGTCATATTCTATATTTCGAATATAATCCCAAAATTCTTGTTTAGTATATTGGGGATAATATAATATTCCGGCAATAATTAATAAAATGATAATTATGATAATTATTATTAAATATTTTTTCTTCATTTTTAGTCCTCCCCTTCTATTTTAAAACATTTTTCTACTTATATCTTTATTTTATACTAGTAAATTTATTTTTTCTATTTTATTTATTAAAAATATAAATTCTCTTTAATTTTCTTTATTTACATAATTTTTGAACTTTAAGGACCGTCCCTAAAGTTCAAAATCGCTCTAAAACATAGAAAGACGCGGTATTACTCCGCGTCAATCTTGATTGCAAGTATGATTACTTCCGAATTAGAAGTATTGGCTGCCCGATGGCTTTCACCACAGTTACATATACGTATGTTTTCTTCAGAACATACAATGCCATCAATTTGCACCATGCCCTTGAGCACAATATATATCTCGTGATCATCCTTATGTTCGTGCAGTTCGATTTCTTTACCGGGCTCAATAGTCAACACTGAAACTTCTTTTGCATTGACTACTGCTTTCCAGACTCCACTAAAAATTTCTTCCCGTATCTCGATTTTTTCTAACTGTTCAATAAGTTTCATCTGTTTTCCTCCTCTACTTTTAATCGCATATTAGTATATCATCATCATTCGATTTAGTCAACATAATTTACGAACTCAGCTCATATATATTGCACACTTATGTAAATTATGATATAATTTCCACCGTAACACTGTTGAAATATATACAATTGGAGGTATTCTCTATGAAGAAATTTGATGTTGTGGATTTAATGGCAAGAAGCTATCGGGTTCCAAAATCCGGATTACCAATAAGAGATCCTGACACAGTTTTTTGTCCATTGGAAAACATATCATCTAGAATATATAATTATTCTGATGATAGACGTTTCTTTGTTTTTGCCACAGAATATGAGACATTTATCTGTCCATTTTTCTTTGGCATCGAAGACTTATTAAAGGAAAACGGATTTTCAAAAGTGGACCACACTATTATAAATGTAAACTTTGGTCCCCAAATGTGTCCAAAGTATCGGAATGCATTGGACCCATGGTTTTCCAATTTCAATGCAATACGTAAATATTGTATTGAAGTATCAAAAGAAATGATGGAAAAGGAGAAAAAATCTTGGCTTCTTCCTCAGGTTCCACCAAAGTTTATGGAGGTGGCCAAAAAAATACCGGCCGATGGAATTTTTTGTGAAGAATTGAAGAAAAAGTTTTATCCAATTCTTTGTACAGATTTTCCATATGTTAACAATATAGATTTTCGCGGATTATATGCATATAAAGAAAATAAAGAAAACGAAGATTCTACAAAAACATATATAATATATGCATCAGATGGCGAAGTTTATGTTGGAAAACTTCCTTCAGAATATAACCTTGAGAAGGAGTTGAATAAACGAGGATATATCTTGAAACAAAGTCTCTTTGTTCCAAATTTTGACGAAATCTAAGCATCAACACAAAAGCCACATTTGAACTTCAGTTCTTATGTGGCTTTTGTAAATATATTTTTTATCCAATTTATAAATTTAGTTACAATATTTTCTTTCTTTATTATTGTTAATTCTTTATTAGAAATTGTATTATTTACATTCTCATTCTTAAATATTTCATCATATGATTTAACCTTTACTTTTTGGTTATTATAATATTCTTCTTTTTCTTCATTAGTTGCCCAATATGATAAATAAATTAATGTTAGTATATTTTCTGTTTCTGGCAAAAGTACTTGTTCAGTCAAATTAACATTAGGATTTATATTTATAATATAGCTATTATCCATATTTTCGTGAATAAAATTTATAAATTTATTTGGTATTTTTTTTAATAAATTTATATCTGTATATTTTAATACCTCATCTACTTCCTTAAGTGCTTTTTGATACTTCTTATCTAGCATCTCCCGACATTTCTCCTCTTTCTTTTGTATTAGTTAACACATCCTTAATTATATTATATACTTGTGTTATTCTTCCTCTTGCAACTTTCCTACTTAAATCTTTAAAATCATCTTTTTTAAATGTTTCAGGAAATATTCTTCTTTTAGTTGCATCTTTAAAAATTTCTGAATCTTTTACAGATTCCCATCTATCCATATATATTTTTTTATCTTCTTCAGAATCCATTATTAAATCTAAAAAGTTTTCTGCTTTTTCTTTTTCTGTTACATCTCTATTATAAAACTTTTCTAGTTTATCTGTATATTTTTCTGGATAATCCACCATTTCTACTGCAGTTTTTATTATTGAAGCATATAAAAATACATTTTGTTTTATTACATTTGGATCTAAAGTCCCATTTGCCATTCTAAATTCTACAGTATTTTTATTTGGATTACCAACATTTGTTAAATTAAGTCCTGCATATCTTCTTTCATCTAATTTATATTTACTAACAACAGTCCTTCTTAATAAACCAAATTTTTTATAAGATACTTTTAAAGTTCCTTTTTCTATCTTTTTTAAGACTTTTTTTCCTGTTGGAGCGGCCATACCTTTTCGCCATAATGATGATACTAAATTTAATCCATTATATTTTTTAGAGATAGCATCTTTCCTAATTGGATTACCTTTTTCGTTACACATCTTATATATTAGCTCTTCTGCTTCTGCATTAATTTTTCTAAAAGCCTCCATTTTTCTTGGATCTTTTCTTAAACATTCAGAATCAAAATGTATATGTAATCCACATTTCTCGTCTGCTTCTGCTTCTTTATCTTTTAGTGGATATTTTTTTATTTGATTACATATACTTTCGATATTTTCATATGTTTTTTCTTCATCTTTTAATTTAGAAGAAACTAGTTCTGCACCTCCATGCTTTACTAAGCTTTCTTCCGTACCTGTCGCTTTATGCCAACCAAGTTCTTCTATATATTTTCCGCTTTCTCCATCATATAATCCATTTTTTGTTTTTACATTATTTGCTTCTATTTCTATACCAAATATAATATAATCTGGCAATCCTAATTTTTTATTTTCTCCTACGTATTTCATATTTCCCTCTTTATTTTTTTTAGATTATATCATATTGTTTTTTTTATTTCTATATATATTTGCATACTTACATAAATCATGATATATTTTTACTAGTAACAATGTTGAAACAAGCACTATAGGAGGTTTTCTATGAAAGGGAAAATTGATATTGCAGAAGTCATGGGAAGAAGTATAAAAATTTCTGTAGATGGTACTCGGATATATGATGAAAACTCATCATATATAGTCCATCCTATACAGACCGATATTCGAATATATAATTGTTCGGATATGAACGAAACTGCACTGGGAACAGTAGTTTATGCTGCAGAGTTTGGTACATTTATCTGTCCATATTTTCGTAGTATTGAAGAAATACTTGAAAACAGTGGATTTCAAAAAGTAAGTGATGAAGTCTTATACGTTCCATATGGCCCTAATGTTTATACAACTGGTTCAAAAGAATCACATATGGAATGGGAAAAGAATTGTGATACACTATTTAAGTATTCTGCCCAAGTTACTAAAGACGGATTAAAACGCGTTGCTAAATTAATAGGCATTGAACCGCTTCCGGACCAACTTTTATCTGTTGCAAGAAAAATACCAGATACCGGTATTTGCATTGGAGCAAAAGTGACATATTATCCTATGTCATCCTCTATTTCTCCTGAAAAAAAATTAGGAAAATTTAACACTGCATATGATGGTAGAAATTTTATTACCATTATATATGCAGCAGATGGAGAAACCTATCTTGTAAAAAATTATTCAAAAATCACTGAGATTTTAGAAAATCTTGGATATATTTTTGATTTTGATCTGCTGATTCCTAACTATCCAGAATAATCAATTAACTAAAAAAAACTGTGAAAGAATATAATATGTTCTTTCACAGTTTTTTTATATTTATGAAATAATTTTATCCAAATAATCCTCTTTTCTTTACTGGAGGCTGTTCATTCATTGTTTTGGCAAGTTGTACTAATAATTCTCTTTGCTCTTTTGTTAATCTTTTAGGTGTTTGTACATTTACAGTAAATACAAAGTCTCCTTGCCAGTTAGCATTTATTGCTTTAAATCCTTTATTCTTTATAGTAAATTTAGTTCCAGTTTGAGTTCCTTCTGGTATTTTATATTTTACTTTTTCTCCATTTACCATTGGTATTTCAAGTTCTGCACCAAGAGTTGCTTGTGTAATTGTAACAGGGATATCACAATAAACATTGTTTCCATTTCTAGTAAATATACTGTGTCTTTTTAAATGTATTGTTACATAAATATCTCCTTTTTCTCCGCCTCTTTCTCCTGGTTCTCCTTCTCCTCTTAGTACAACAGTTTGATTATCATTAATACCTGCAGGAATATTTACAGTAACTTTGGCTTGTTTTCTTACTGTTCCTTTTCCTCTACAGCTAGAACATGGTTCTTTTATAATTTTACCTGTACCATGACAATCTGGACAAGTTCTTGTAGTTTGCATTTGACCTAAAATTGTATTTTGTACTTGTGTTATTTGACCTGTACCATGGCAATGTGAACATGTAACTGGATTTGTTCCCGGTTTTGCTCCTGTTCCATTACATGTAGTACATTTTTCATTTCTATTTATATAAAATTCTTTTTTTACTCCAGAATATGCTTCCTCAAAAGTAATTTCTATATCATGTCTTAGGTCTCTACCTCTTTTAGGTCCATTTCTATTACTTCTGCTACTTCCGCCAAATCCAGAGAAGAATGAACTAAATATATCGCCAAAATCACCAAAATTTCCAAATCCATCAAAACCATTAGCACTATATGAGTAATATCCGCCTTGACCTGCACCTTGACCTCCAAAACCTTGTGGGCCATTAAATCCAAATTGGTCATACATTTTTCTTTTTTGTGGGTCAGAAAGTGTTTCATAAGCTTCATTTACCTCTTTAAATTTTTCCTCTGCTTCTTTTCTGTTATCTGGATTTGCATCTGGATGATATTTTTTAGCAAGTTTTCTAAATGCTTTCTTTAATTCATCATCTGTTGCATTTTTATTTACACCTAAAACTTCATAATAATCTCTTTTTTCTGCCATTATTTTCCTCCAACTTAATTATTGGAGGCCTCTTTAAGGCCCCCAACATTTAAAATTATTTTTTGTCATTATCGTCTTCTACTTTATAATCTGCATCATATACATTTCCATTGTCATCTGTTTTTGGTCCTTCTTCTGTTGTTCCTGATGTAGCTCCTTGATCTCCTGCTCCAGCAGCACCATTAGGATTTGCATTTTTATATAATTTTTCTGTTATTTCATAGAATACAGATGTTAATTTTTCTGTTGCTGATTTAATAGCTTCTGTATCTTTACCTTCTAATGTTTTCTTTAAGTTTTCAAGTTCTGCTTCTACTTTAGATTTTTCTTCATTGCTAATCTTATCTCCTAAGTCTTTTAATGTTTTTTCTGTATTAAAGATTAAGCTTTCTGCATTATTTCTAACTTCTATATCTTCTTTCATTTTCTTATCTTCTG
>CALXVT010000006.1 GCA_944392175.1 uncultured Clostridia bacterium | reverse complement strand
TAGGGGTATAGTGTTAATGGTAGCACATCGGTCTCCAAAACCGCCTGTGAGGGTTCGAATCCTTCTACCCCTGCCACTTTTATTAGACCACAATTTATTTTGTGGTTGTTTTTTTATTTAAGGAGTATTTATGGAAAATATAGCCGAAAAAATTTTCAATGCATTAGTAAATAAAAATGTACATTTGGCAATACAATCTTTAATAATACCAAATACAGATTCTGTTACAAATTCAGTACGTAAAAAATTAAATTCTTTAAGCAAAAATGAAATACTAGAAATACAAGATTTCCTATATTTATTATTAAATGCTTGCTACAAAGGTAAATTATTTAATTCAAACAATCTACCAAATTTTCTAACATTCGATACACAAAAAATATTTCTTTTAAAAGAAAATATAATTTATTATTTGGGAAGATTGTCTGTTCCTCCAAATATACAAATTCTAAAGTCAGCATATGATTTGGATGAAGACTTACATATAAAACTAAATATAACTTTTTCTAGTTTAATTACTTTTGATGAAACTATTGAAAAAGATTTTATATCAAAATTTAAGCCAGGAAATAATTACGATTTATTATTACGTTCATGGACTATGGCTTTCTTTGCAAATTCTAGTAATCCTTATGATTATAAAGATATCCATAATGATGATTGGTCTTTAGCCAAAAAGCCAAGAATAAATCGTCTTGCAATTAATTCAAGTAATAATCCTAAATATTTAAAGGCAATGTCTTTTAGATCTCTTGACCTATTGGTTTTATATTTATTTTTAGAAAGTAGACCTAAAGATTCTTTATCTTTGGAAGAACTTGATATAGTTAAAAATTCATTTATAGATTTTAGTAAATTTTCAAAAGAGAAAAAAATATTTTTAAAAAGTTTAAAAGAAAAAATAGTTACTAGAAGCTAAGCTCTAGTAACTATTGGAGGTTTATTTTGATTCATAAATATTTTATTTCATTTATTATTCTTATAATTTTATTTACAACTTTTTTTGTTTCTTTATCATCAAATTATAATTATTCTAATTTATTATATAGTAATTCTATAACCATTTCTACAAACGGATTTGCATGGCCAATCCCCCGGGTATACCAAAATTACTTCTCCTTTTGGAAAAAGAAATGCTCCAACGGCTGGTGCCTCATCTTTTCACTATGGAACAGATATTGGCGCTCCAGAAGGAACAAATCTTATAGCTATTGCTGATGGTAAAATATCTTTTCTTGGTTTCTTAGGTGCTGGTGGTTATACATTAACATTATCTTTTGATAATTATAAAATTACATATTGTCATATTTCGCCTAACTTTTTAGTAAGTGAAGGAGATATAGTTTTAAGAGGGCAAATAATCGCTCAGGTTGGTCCAAAATACGTTTATGGCGTTCCAGGTAATAAATATACCGACTCAAATGGTAAACCAACAAATGGAGCTACTACAGGCTGTCATTTGCATCTTGGTTTTAGAATAAATGATAAATATGTAAATCCATTGGATTATTTCTAATTTAAATATAATAATTTAAATATAAATTTTAATCAAATTTTGCTCATATAAGTACACTAAAAAAGACGTATATAATAAATATACACGTCTTTTACTTACATATCATCTTCATCATCACTATGATGATCCCCACAGCCAGGACAAGAATTACAACTTCCTGTGCATCCATCATCATCGTCTTCTGATGACCAATCTAATTCTATAATATTATTACATTCTGGACATTTGATTTCTTTTTTATTTTCATCAAATTCTGTCTCAAATTCATAATTACAATAAGGACAAACGACTTCTATATCATATACATCATTTAAATAAAGTTCTTTAGACATTCTATCTATTTTATCCTCTAATTTAGCTATCCTAATTTCGTTAGAATTGCATAAATTATCTACTTTATCGATTATATCTGACATCATTGCAAATATATTTTTTTGAACATATTTTAAGTCTTCTTCATCCTTTATATTCTCTTCCATATCTTTCATAAGTTTTTGAAATTGATCTTTTAAATCCATATAGAACTCCTTTATATTAAACTCTTTCCATATATTCCCCAGTTCTAGTATCTATTCTTATAACATCTCCGATTTCAACAAATAATGGAACACTTATTTCTAATCCATTTTCTAATTTTGCTGGTTTTCCAGATGTTGTAGTTGTATTACCACTAAATCCTGGTTCTGTATATGTAACTTCTAATTCAACAAACATTGGTGGTTCTACTGCAAAAACTTTTCCTTTATATGATAATATTTTCATATCCATATTTTCTTTCATATATTTTAGTGCATCACCAATTTGGTCTTCATTCAATGGGATTTGCTCATATGTTTCATTATCCATAAAATAATATAGTCCACCATCTTCATATAAATATTGCATATCTCTTTTTTCTATTTCTGCTCCTGGATATTTTTCTGATGGATTAAATGTTTTTTCTATAACTGCACCTGTTATAACGTTTTTTAATTTTGTTCTAACAAATGCTGATCCTTTTCCTGGTTTTACGTGTTGAAATTCTACAACTTTAAATACGTTTCCATCCATTTCAAATGTTGTTCCATTTCTAAAATCTCCTGCTGAATATACTTCTGCCATAATTAATACCTCCTATTATTTTCTTTATTCTCTTTTTTTGCACTTTGTTTATTTTACTACAAATATGCTTAAAAATCAAGATTTTACTCATTATTAATAACAATATAATCTTTACTTGATTCTGTTAATCTAACTGCTTTATCTTTTTTTACTAAAACTGTATCTTCTATTCTAACTCCAAATTTTCCTGGTAAATAAATTCCTGGTTCATCAGTTACTACCATATTTTCTTTTAATAAATAATCTTTTCTTCCAATATATGGTCTTTCGTGAATATCTAAACCAACTCCATGTCCTAAACTATGATCTAATGTAAAACCATTTACTTTAAAATCACTTTCTACCATCATAGTTAAAATACGAGAATTTGCATTTTCCATAATAGCATCCAATGCTAATTTTTGATTTTTTAACACTAAATTATATATAGGTTTTATTCCTTCAGGAACGTATTTCACAAAAATAGTTCTTGTCATATCAGAACAATATCCATTATATTTGCATCCAAAATCAATAGTTATAGGATCTCCTTCTTCTATCTTTTTATCTGTAGGAACTGCATGTGGCATAGAAGAATTTTTTCCTGATGCAACTATTGTATCAAAAGATACTCCTTCTGCACCATGTGTTTTAAAATATCTCTCTATTTCATATGCAATTTCTTTTTCTGTCATACCTATTTTTATAAATTTACAAATATGCTCAAAGCACTCGTCTGTTATTTTGCAAGCTCTTTGAATATAATTAATTTCATCAGGTGCTTTTATAATTCGTAACATTTCAATTATTCCATCTGTTTCTAATAAATTATTAATTTTATATAATTGTTTATATTCTTTATATTTTGCATATGTTACATAATTTTCTTCAAAACCAACATTATTACAAAACATAAACATATTTTCATAATCTATTGGATCTAAATCTTTAAAATCATATGGAATAATTTCATCCTCTATTGTTAAAATGCAATTAATTCTTTCTGTATATCTTGCATCTGTTATATAAATATTCTCTTTTTTAGTTATTAATAATACTCCTTCAATATCAGCATCTATTTCAGTTAGATATTTAATATTTATTGGATTAGAAACTATCATCCCATCCATATCTACTTCTGATAATTTTTCTCTTAATTCTTTTATTTTCTCGTTCATTGTTTAGCATCTCCCATCACTATACTTTATACATTCCTAAAGTAAAAATCTTGAGTAAAACATATAATATTGTACTAAACGGTACAAATATGGAAATAAAACTTGCTATTACAATAAAAGGTCCAAAAGGTATGTACTCATTAATCTTTTTCTTCTTTGCAATAATTAATATTATACTAATTATTGCTCCAATTAAAAATGAAATTATTGATATTGCTAATATATTAGAAGAACCAAAGAATAATCCTAAAGCAGCTATAAGTTTTATATCTCCCAATCCCATAGAATCTTTTCCTGAAACCATTCTTCCAAGAATAGTTAGTATACCAAAAATAGCTGTTCCTAAAACCATTCCAAGTAGCATATCCATTGCAAGATTAATATCTGATAATCCAAAAATAAATGTTACTAACATTCCTACTTCTGCCATTGTAAGTACTAATCTATTAGGTATAATATTTTCTTTATAATCTATATATGCTACTGAAAATAACATAGGTGTTAATAAACAATATTTAATTAATTCTAAATTCTGAATAAAAGTTGGAAATATTCCAAATTTATATACTAAAGCCATATATATAATTGCTATTAATATCATATGTATATAATGTGGTTTAAAATTCTTAATATAATCCTTAAAAAAATCTTTTGTAATTATTTTTTTATGTTCAATTAATTTTTGATTTATATGTGGTAATATGTTGCCTACAAATAATCCTAAGATTCCAAATGCAACATATATCATAACATGTACATCATTAAAATACATTGTAATTCCTCTTTCTTATTAATTATTTTGATTAGCTTTACTTGCTGTTACTTTTTTTATAGTAATTTTTGATAATTTTATTTTCTACTCCTCTTTTTATTGATGTAATAAATAATTCTCTTGTACTAATTGGCTCAACTAAAATTGTATACATTTTGCATCTATTTCCACCTATTACATCTGTAAATATTTGATCTCCAATTATTGCCATATTCTTAAAATCTACATTCAATAATTTTTTTGCTTTTTTAAATCCTCTTTTTAAAGGTTTAGTTCCGAAAAATATATATGGAATATCAAGAACTTTAGCAACTTTTTCTACTTTATCTTTTTTATTTGAATTAGATAGTATACAGAATTTTATTCCCTCTTCTTTTAAGTTATTACACCATTCTACTGCACCATCTAATATATTTCTATCTAAATCTATTAAAGTATTATCTACATCTAATAATAATGCTTTAATATTATTATCTTTTAATAATTTTATATCTACTTCTTTTACATTTTTAAAATAAAAATCGGGATATAATAACATCCGTTTATCCTCCTAATCGTATGCCATAATATTATCAATATGTTATGTTTTTGTCAAGAATATATATTATTACTCCCAATTTTTTCAGCTTTTTAATTTATTTGCAAAACCTATGATTTCCTATTGTTACAGTCACAGGTCTAGACCAAATCCATTTATTCGTTGCAGTAGCAGGATTAAAATAATAAATTGCACCATAAGAAGGATCCCAACCATTTAATGCATCTTGTGCTGCTTTTTTAGCGGTTGAATTTGGTGTTAAATTAATTTGCCCATCTTTAACAGCGTCAAATGCTCCACTTTGATATATTACACCTGAAATTGTATTTGGAAAAGAACTGCTTTTTACTCTATTTAAAACAACTGCACCAACTGCAACTTGTCCAGTATATGATTCTCCTCTTGCCTCTCCATAAATAAGTCTAGCAAGTAAATTTAAATCACTAGAATTGGAGCTAGAAGAACTCGATGATGATGACGAATTAAAAATTCCCATTGCTTCCAATGTTTTTTTACCTGCAATACCATCAACTACTAGTCCATTTTTTCTTTGAAAATATTTTACAGCCTCTAATGTTTGTGTACCAAATATTCCATCTACATTTCCTTTATAATATCCCCATCTTTTCAATTTTGTTTGAATTTGTGTAACTTCACTTCCTCTTGATCCATATTTAGAAAGTGCTTCTACCTCATTCTCCTTAGGATATATTGAAATTAATATAAAAGATACTATAGTAACTATTATCATTATTATACATATTAATATTTTTTTATTCCTTTTAAACATAAAAAACACCACACTTTTAAAATAATGTTAAGATTATTTTATCCATATATGGTGTCTTTATACAAAATATTAAAATATTCCTTCTATATTTCCATTTTCATCTATATCAATTTTTTCTGCTGCTGGAACTTTTGGAAGTCCTGGCATTGTCATTACCTTACCTGTTAATACAACTACAAATTCTGCACCAGCTTTATATTTTAATTCTGATACATGTATATTAAATGGTTTATCACATAATAAATTTTTAGGATCATCTGAAAATGAATATTGTGTTTTTGCAATACATACAGGAATTTTTAAATGATTTATTTCTTTAAGTTGTTCTTTAGCTAAATCACTATATTCAACTTTTTCAGCTCCATAAATATTCTTTGCAATTTTGTCTATTTTTTCTTCTATTGTATCATTTAGCTCATACATATATTTAAAATCATTTTTATTTTCACAAATTTCAATAAGTTTGTTAGCTAAATCTACTGCTCCTTCTCCGCCTTTAGCCCAATTTTCTAAAAGGCTATATTTAGCTATTCCATTAAGTTCTTCTTGTAATACTTCTATTTCATTTTGTGTATCTTGAGTATATTTGTTAATAGCAACTATAGGTTCAATTCCGTATTTCTTAATATTTTCGATATGTCTTTTTAAATTATGAATTCCTTTTCTTAGTGCTTCTACATTTTCTAATGTGCATTCTTCTTTTGTTGCTCCTCCATGATATTTTAATGCTTTTAAAGTTGCAACAATCACTACTGCATTTGGTTTTGTGCTTAAATTTCTACATTTTATATCTAAGAATTTTTCTGCGCCTAAATCTGCTCCAAAACCAGCTTCTGTAATTACATAATCACTCATTTTTAAAGCCATTTCTGTTGCAATTACACTATTACATCCGTGTGCAATATTAGCAAATGGTCCGCCATGTATTATTACAGGATTATTTTCAATTGTTTGAACTAAATTTGGTTTTATAGCATCTTTTAAAATAACAGTTAAACTTCCATCTGCTTTTAAGTCCCTACATGTAATTGGTTTATTTTCTTTATTATATCCAATTACAATATTGCCTAATCTTCTTTTTAAATCTTTTAAATCTTTGGCTAAACATAAAATTGCCATAATCTCTGATGCAACAGTTATATCAAAACCATCTTCTCTTGGTTTCATATTTTTTTCACCAGAAAGTGAAACTTCAACTTTTCTTAAAGCTCTATCATTTAAGTCTAGACATCTTTTCCAAGTAACTTTTTCTATTCCTAGTTCGTTTCCATGAAAAATATGATTATCTATTATTGCACTTAATAGATTATTTGCTGTTGTAATTGCATGAATATCACCAGTAAAATGTAAATTAATATCTTCCATTGGAACAACTTGCGAATATCCTCCACCAGTTGCTCCTCCTTTAATTCCAAATACAGGTCCAAGAGATGGCTCTCTTAATGCTAAAATTGCTTTTTTATTTATTTTATTAAAGGCATCAACTATTCCAATTGAAGCAGTTGTTTTTCCTTCTCCTAATGGTGTCGGATTGATTGATGTAACTAATATTAATTTTCCAGTTTTATTGTTTTTTATTTTTTCAAAATAATTTAAGGAGATTTTTGCTTTATACTTTCCATATTGCTCTATATATTCTTCTGGAATATCAGCTTTTTTAGCAATTTCATTTATATTTTTTAATTTTGAACCTCTTGCAATTTCTATATCTTCCATAATAAAACCTCCTTTTATTTTTTTTGGAAAAACTTTTTTAATTTGTATATTTATAACACGTTCCTTAGTCAGTGTGATTGTGAAACAATTTGTAAATCTTGTGAAGTACTTTTTTTAATAATTTTGTAAATACATTTTCATTATCAATTTTGGCTATAGATTTTTCTTTTACCTCTTTTGTATTATCTATTTTATTTATTGAGTTGTTTCTGTTTTCAAAAAATTTTCTAGTATCAAATTCTAAATTTTTTTGATTAGTATTCCATGCTTCCTCTATTTCTAATCTTTCTTTTTCGTCTTCGCAAATATAATCATGATATATTATAGAAATTAATTGTTTAGTTTCTGGAAGAATTTTTTGATCTAATATGCTTTTATTTTCATCATATAAAAACTTGTGATTATCATTTTTATTAGCATATAAAAATAGCATAATTTCGTTTGGAATCTTATTCATTAAAATTTCATTTAAGTTTATGATTATTTCATACGCTTCAAACATAGCATTTTTTAATACAATATCTTCCATTAATCTTCACCTCTAGCCTGATTGTCTTTTACTAAATCAACGAAAAAGTTTCTTACACGTCCTACAAATCCTTGTATTCTTGTTTGCGTTTCACATTTTGCAATTTCCTTTAGTTCTTCTTTTTCCTTTGCAAAATCTTCTATTTTTTTCTTATACTTCATTATGGTTTCTATATCATAATCATCTAATTTATATACTCTAGTTATTGGCCTTGTTTTTAACTCTTCTTTTAATTTTATTATTTTTTCAAATTGCTCTTTTATTAAGAATCTTTCTTTACTTGCCTGAAAAAATTTATCTACTATTTCTCCATCTTTATCATATATTCTTAAATATATCATATTACTTTCATAAGTTTCCTCAACTCTCAAATTTGAAATATCTACTTCTTCTCCTTTTGCTAGTTTAGAAGCTATATTTCCAAGTAGCTGATCTTTACTGCTTTTTTGTAAATCTTCTATAGAATCCATAGGATATTTTTCTTGTCTTTTATATGTATATTCATCTAATTCACTTACCTGCTTAGCAGAATATCCTTTTAATAGCATTTTTGATTTTATTTCTTGATGCATTAAATTGTAATAATCTTTAAAAGTACTATCCTCAACAAAGTCAAATGAATTGTCATTTCTTATATAAATACTTCCTCTTATTTTTTCAAATCCTCTCAATTTTTTCATATATTCTTTAGCATCTTCGATATTCTCAATTTGCTCAAATTCCGAATTAAAAGCGGTTTCTAATATTACATTTTGTAAATCTTCAAATATTGATATTCTTTTATCTAAATCATTTGTTCGTTTACTGGTAAGCAAAAATGTCTTTCCTATTATATATGTAATTAAATTTTCTCCATATTTTTCTGAAAAAGCCTTAATCATTTCATCTTTTCCATATACTACATCTGAAGAACAATCCTTACCTGTTAAATATTCCATTTGCTGTACAATTGAAACAAGAGTAGAATAATTATCATCATTAAAATTAAAATGAATATTTTTTTTGCCATCACTATTTGTTATTATCTTTGATTTTTTTTCGCCATAAACCTTTTCAACAACATTTTCTGTCATTCCTTCTTCTAAGCCTCTTACGTATTTATATTCTTTTAAAAATTCATCTCCTGAAGACTTATGAAGTAATTCATGTAATTTTAATCTTTTAGCAGTTATATCATCTTGCTTCAAAAATTTCTCTTGAAAAAAAACAGTATTTAATTTTGGAACAAAAGATCCAAAAACCTTAAAATATTCAAAATTTTTGTTATCACCTGTTTTGATTTTTACATCATGTACTCTATTATAAAAATCTTTAGAACGTATTCCTTTATCCTTTAATTTTTCTAATGCCTCTGTTGATTCTCGTATTATTTTTTCTTTTTCATCATCACTAATTTCTACCCAATCAAAATCTTCATATGTCTTTATATTTAAAGTTTTAATTATTAAATTTCTCATAATTTTTGCCATAATATTATCAGACTTTAAAAATGAAAGTAGTCTGTCAAAAAGAATTGGTATTTCAATTAATCCAAAAGCTTCTTTTATTTGTTTAATTTTTTCTTTATCTAGGATTGGATTATATTTTTCATTTTCTTTCGTACAGAATAGTTCTTCATCGGCCAAAAAGAAATAGATTTTCTTATTCTCAAAAACATATTCATCTATTAATACATATTCTTTATTATTAAATTTAAATATTTTAAATTCTGTTTTTTTCATATATTCCTTCTCTTTCGTTTGGATTTAATCTAAAGATTAAAATATACATCCAACAATAATACCTATAATTGCTCCAACTAAAACTTGTAATGGTGTATGCCCCAATACTTCGACTAATTTTTCTGATACTTGTAATCCTGTAAGTCCAGGTGTCTCAACTAATTTATTTAATAATTGTGCTTGTTTTCCTGCAGCTCTCCTTACTCCTGCTGCATCATACATAACAACAAATGCAAAAATTATAGATAATGCAAACATCGTACTATCAAAACCTTCAGTTTTTCCAATTAAAGTTGCAAGTGCCATAACAACTGCACTATGAGAACTTGGCATTCCTCCTGCTCCCATAATTCTTTTAAAATTAAACTTTTTAGTAGTAACTAAATCCCATATTACTTTAAACAATTGTATGCAAAACCATGTTAAAAATGGTATATAAATAAATTTATTTGTAACTATCTGTCCTAAAACATCCATCTTAAAATTATCCTTCCTCCGGTAAAAAATTTTCCTCTGATATATTTCCATCATTATTTATTAATATATTAATTCTTTTTTCTGAATCTTCTAATATTTTACTACATTCTTTAGAAAGTTTTATTCCTTCCTCAAATTTCTTTACAGATTCATCCAAAGTTAATTCTCCTTTTTCTAATTCAGCCGTAATTTCTTCTAATTTTTTCATTATTTCTTCAAAATCCATGTTATAACCTCCATTATATAATTTTGGCATCTTTATTCCCATCTGCTAGTCGTAAACTTATAATATCATCTTTATTTAATTCATTAACACTTTTTACTACTTTTTCATTTTTCTGAACAATAGAATATCCTCTTGCTAATGTTTTTAGTGGGCTTAATGCATCTAATTTTGCTATATTCTTTGTAGCTTCAGTCTTACTTTTTTGAATTTTAGTAAGTACACTATTAGTCATGCTTTTTAGAAAAATATCTAATTTTAAATACTGATCATTTATATTTTTTAGTGGATCTGTATAAACTCTACTTTTCATGCATTTCTCATATCTCATTTTCATAATGTCAATTTTTTTCTTTAATGCATTTTTCAATCTTAAATTATATACATCAAGTTTTTGACTTAACTCCGCTACATTTGGTACAACTAATTCTGCTGCTGCAGATGGTGTTGGTGCTCTTAAATCAGCAACAAAGTCTGAAATTGAAAAATCTGTCTCATGTCCAACTGCAGAAACTATTGGTAGTTTTGAATCATATATTGCTCTTGCAACTACTTCTTCATTAAATGGCCATAAATCCTCTAAAGAACCTCCACCTCTTGCCAAAATCAAAACATCAGCTAAATTTTTATCATTCATTATTTTAATTGCTTCAGCAATTTTTTCTCCTGCACCTTCTCCTTGCACAGGAACTGGATATAACCTTATATATACATTGGGATTTCTTCTTGTAGAAACATTAATTATATCTTTAATAACAGAACCTGTATTAGATGATAATACACCAATTACCTTTGGGGCTTTAGGTAATTTCTTTTTATGTGTTTCGTCAAAAAGCCCTTCTTTTTGCAATTTTTCTTTTAGCTCCTCATATGCTTTATATAAACTACCTAAACCATCTTCTTGCATAGCTTTACAATATAATTGGTATACTCCATCTCTTTCAAAAACAGAAATTGTACCAAAAGCTAATACGCTCATACCATCTTTTGGTACAAATTTTAAATTTGTTGTATATGATTTAAACATAATGCATTTAATAAGAGAGTTATCATCTTTTAATGTAAAATACATATGTCCTGTATAATGATGCTTAAAATTAGATATTTCTCCCTTAATTAATACATTATTTAAAAATTCGTCTGTTGCTATTTTATCTTTTATATATTTATTTAATTCTGTAACACTTAATGCTTTATATTCCATTACTCTAAATTTAACTCCTTAACAATATTTGCAAGAACTCCATTTACAAATGAAGAAGATGAATCTCCACCATATTTTTTTGCAAGCTCTACACCTTCATTTATTGCTACTTTAAAAGGTATTTTTTTATACACTATTTCATAAATTGCAAGTGTAAGTATTGCATTATCTACTCTTGAAATTCTGTCAATTGTCCAATTATCTTTTAAATTTGAAGCAATTTTATTTTGTATTTCTTCTATGTTCTTATTTATATTTGCCACATCTTCTTCTATTTCTTTTTTGTCTTTTTCTCTTAAATTATTATCTTCTAAAAATAGTTCAATTTCTTCATTATTGATTTCTTTTTTTATTTGTAGACTATATAAAATTTTAAAAGTTAATTCTCTTTTGGCTGATTTTTCCATCTATTTCCCCTCTACATTCTATCTATAAAATTTTTTAATTTTTCTTTCACAACATATTTATTTCTTTGTATATAATTTCCAACGAAGATTCCCATACCAATTAAAATAATTCCGATAACTAATTGGTAAAGTCTTGTTACTAATATTACTATTGCAACTATTGCTCCTATTATTGCGCCTCTATATTCATATAAAAAATCCTTAAAATTATTCATATTAATCCTCCCTTCTATGCTTCTACTTTTGTTTCTGGAGTAATATTTCTAATTCTTACATTTACTTCTTTTGTTTCTAAATCTGAAGTTTTCTTGATTGCATCTTTAATTCTATTTTGAATATTTGTTGTTAAGTCTTTTATTACAACATTAGGATGTACATATAAAGTTACATATACTATTAGATTATTTTCTTTATCTAATCCAACTTTAGCTACAACATTTTCTGTTCCTTCAAAACCTCTGGCAATATTTATAACAAGGTTTTCTAATGTATCTTTAGAAATTAATAATTTACCATTATCATTTTGTAGTAATACTCCATCCTTTGTTGCTCTTTCATCTTTTCCTTTAAAAAACAATGCTTTAATAGAAAACAATATAAATACAATTACAACACCTAATACTATACTAGAATAAGGCTCTGTAAATAATGTATCTCTAACAAAAGTATGAACTGTTTCTATATCTAACCATCTAAATAATAAAACTGCTGTTAGAACTGATAATAAAAACATAACTATTGAATATATAACTAAAATAAATCTATCTAAAAACTTCATAAATATTCCTCCTAATTTTAATCTTCTGTTTTTTCTACATTTACACCTTGAACATGTACATTAACTTCTTCAACATTAAGTCCTGTCATATTTTCAACTGATTTTTTTACTTTTGTTTGTATATCAAAAGCAACATCTGGTATACGTACACCATAATTCACGATTATATTTACATCAATTTTTACATCATTACCATCTATGTCTGCTTTAATTCCTTTACTAAAATTCTTTTTGCCACTAAGTACTTCTTGTATTCCTCCGGCAATGCCTCCAGCCATTTCTGCTACACCTGGTATGTCTGCTACTGCAATTCCAGCTATAGTTGTTACTACTTCATCAGAAATGTTTATTACATATTCTTCTTCGTTTAGGATATTTTCTACAATATTTTCTTTATTTTCTTCCATAATAGACCTCCTAAGATTAGATATTTTTTACTTATATTTCCATATAATCAAAAAAATTGATATACTTAAAATCTGTATAAAGTATATCAATTTATATGTTTTTTTACAACCATTTTATAAAAATTATTTCTTAATACTCAAACATTGAACCAGCCATTAAATTATTTCCTCTTAAAAAATCTTCAGTTTTCATTCTTTTAGCATTTTCGCCCTGTATTTCTGTTATTTTTAAAACATCATCTATTGTTTTAATATATAATCCTTGTTTTTGATCTGAAATAATAATTGTACCTGGCTCTAATCCATTAAATTTAATTTCATATTCTTTAAATTCTGGATTATTGTTTAAAAATTCGTCTTTATTAATAACTTGTGATTTCCAAAATTTAATTTTTTTACCATTTAAATATGAATATGCTCCCATTATAGGATTTAATCCTCTTATTAAATTGTGTATTTCTTCTGCTGTTTTATCTTGCCAATTAATAATTGCCATTTCTTTACTTAGCATTGGAGCCATAGTAAACTCTGCTCCTTGTTTTTCTCTTGGGGCTTTACCTTCTTCTATTAATTTTAAAGTTTTAACTAAAAGATTACCTCCTATTTTAGCAAGCTTATCCCAAATCTCTCCAGTAGTTTCTTCCTCTCCAATTTCTATTTTTTCTTTTAAAATCATATCTCCGGTATCCATACCTTCATCCATATACATTGTTGTTATACCAGTTTCTTTATCTCCATTTAAAACTGCCCATTGTATTGGAGCTGCACCTCGATATTTTGGAAGTAAAGAGCCATGTACATTTATACAACCATATTTTGGAATATCTAAAATTTCTTTTGGTAAAATTTTTCCATATGCAACAACACATATAACATCAGGTGCTAAATTTTTAATTTCACTAATGAATTCTTCATTATTTCTTACCTTTTGAGGTTGATAAACTTTTAGATTCTTTTCTAATGCAAATTCTTTTACTGGTGAAGCTGTTAATTTCATTCCTCTTCCTTTTTTCTTATCTGGATTTGTTACAACTCCTATGATTTCAAAATTTGCATCATATATACTTTTTAAAGATTCTAATGCAAAATCCGGTGTTCCCATAAACAATATCTTCATGGCACATCCCCCTTATTTTTAATTATTTTCTGGTTTTACAATTTCTAAAGTTCCTGGAATCATATTATCTATAAATAATATTCCATCTAAATGTTCAGTTTCATGGCAAATTGCTTGAGCTAATAAATCTTTAGCCTTTAATTTTTTCTTTTTGCCTTCTAAATCATAATATTCTACTTCAACTTCTTTAGGTCTTTTAAGAACAGCAAATTGATTTGGAAAACTTAAACATCCTTCTTCAACTTCGTGTTCTCCTTTAGTCTTTGTAATTACTGGATTTATAAAAACAATTGGTCCTTTTCCATCATAAATATCTATTACAACTATTCTTTTTAATATTCCAACTTGCTGACCTGCTAATCCTACACCATTATTTTTGTGCATTGTTTCAATCATATCTTCTGCTAATTGTTTTAACCTATCGTCAAAAGTTTCTATAACTTTTGCTTTTTTTCTTAAAATTTCATCTCCTGCTTGTCTAATTTCTCTAATAGCCAATTTACTTTCCTCCTTTTAGTAATTTTTTATAACAATGTGATTTTATTTTGATACACAAATCACTATAACATATTTGTTGGATTTGTATCTGCAATAACTCTTACATTGCTCTTTGTTATTTCTTCATCATATAGACACTCATTAATTATTTCTATTAGTTTATCACTTAAATTTGTTTTTATAATTATTCTCCATCTATATCTATTTTTTATTTTGTCTATTGGTGCTGGTAAAGGTTTTAATATATTTGCTTGTATATTATTTTCTTTAATTTGAGCCGATAATTTTTCATATATTTTATTTGAAATTTCACAAACATTTTTTTCTTGTTCTCCGCTCATTCCAAGCATTATTATATCACAAAATGGAGGATATCTCAATTGTTTACGTAATTTTATTTCTACGTTATAAAAGTCTTCATAATTTTGTTTTTTAGCATATTCTATACTATAATTTTCTGGATTATAAGTTTGTATAATTACATTGCCTTGTAATCCTTCTCTTCCTGCTCTTCCGGCTACTTGTACAAGTAAATCAAAAGTTCTTTCACTAGCTCTATAATCATCAATATTTAAACTTCCGTCTGCTGATACTACACCAACCAATGTGACTTTTGGAAAATGATGTCCTTTTACAATCATTTGAGTTCCAATAAGAATATCAATTCCTTCTTCATTAAATTTTCGTAAAATTTCTTCATGTGAATTTTTCTTAGTTACAGTATCAATATCCATTCTAATAGTTGTAGCTTTTGGAAATAATTTATTTATTTCTAACTCTAATTTTTGTGTACCAGTTCCAAAATGCTTTATTTTTTTACTGCCACATACTGGGCAAATATTCATTAAATTCTCTTCATGACCACAATAATGGCATTTTAATTTTTCTTCTTTTTTATGATATGTAAGACTTATATTGCAATTAGGGCATTTTGCCACAAATCCGCAGTCTCTACACATTATAAAAGTTGAAAAACCTCTACGGTTCAAAAATAAAATAGTTTGCTTTTTGTTCTTTAAATTTTCCAATATACTTTTATATAATTGGACACTAATCATACTTCTATTTCCATTTGCTAGTTCTTTTCGCAAATCTATTATTTTGATATTTGGCATATTGGAATTATTGGCTCTTTTTGTAAGTCTTAATAATTCTATTTTAGATATCTTCGCTTTATAAAATGTGCTTATATCAGGAGTTGCACTTCCAAGTAGAACAGGAATATTATTATATTCAGCTATTTGACTTGCAACTTCTTTTGCATTATATCTTGGCGACATCTCTGATTTATAAGAAGAATCATGTTCTTCATCTATTATAATAATTCCCAAATTTTGTACAGGTGCAAAAATAGCAGATCTAGCTCCTATTACTATTTTAGCTTCACCATTTTCTATTTTTTCCCAACTGTCATGTCTTTCTCCTACTGATAATTTGCTATGTAAAACAGAGATAATATCTTTTCCAAATCTAGAAATAAATCTATTTATCATTTGAGGAGTAAGTGATATTTCAGGAACTAAAACTATTGCACTTTCTCCTTTTTTTATAACTTCTTCTATTAATTGCAAATAAACCTCTGTTTTTCCTGAACCAGTTACACCATATAGCAAGAATTCTTTATGTTCTTTATTTTCTATCGCACTTAAAACCTTATTATATGCATATTCTTGCTCTTCAGTAAATTTTAAATTTGTTGTTCTATTTATTTGTTTATTTAACAAAGGATTTCTTTTAATTTGCCCTTTATACAAATTTACCAAACCATTTTTTTCTAATGTCTTAATAATTGCTCTTGATGTATTGGTTTTCTCAATAATCTCAGTAACTTGTGAATTATCATTTGAAATCAAAAAATTTAATATCGAAATTTGTTTCTCTGATTTTATTTTTTTATTTTGAATATATGATAAAATTTCTTCTTTAGGAAGATTTAATTTAGCAAATGTTGCTTGTTTTTCTGTAATTCTATTCGCGAAATTTTTACTAGTCGTTCCTGGTTTTAGCATCAATTTCATACATTCTGCAACATTTGAAAAATATTTTTTAGACATCCACTTTGCCAAAGCTATTTTTTCTTCTGATAATGAAGCTTGTTCAACTCCAGCAATATCTTTCACTTCAAATGAAGTACTTTCTTTTATATTAGTTACAAAACCTTCTTCTAATTTTTTATTTCTTCCAAATGGAATAAGTACTATACTTCCAATTGCTACCTTGTTTTCCAAATCTTTAGGGATATTATAATCAAATATTTTATTTAAACTTTTTACATTTGTATTAACTATTACTTCTGCTATCATCTTTTCTCCTATAAAAATAAAAAGGAAGATATTTATAAATACCCTCCCCATTTTAAAACTCTGGATTTTTTACTTTTAATTCTTCTTCTATTATTTTTTGTATAATAGAAACTGTTTTTTCTAAATCATTATTTTTTAAAACATAATCATATAAATCTATTTTAGATTCTTCATAATCAAACCTATTTAATCTTAATTTAATTTCTTTTGGGCTTGGCTTATCTATTCTAGTTTCTAATCTTTTTTCTAATTCTTCTTTTGGAACTCTTAAAAAGATTGTAATTACTTTTGTGTCATTTTTTAAAAGATTTATTAAGTTTTCTGTTCCATTAACATCTATATCTTTAATAATAACTTTTCCTTCTTTAATTTTGTCATTTAAAACTTTTCTTGATGTACCATAATAATGATTATGATGAATATCATATTCATATAATTCTCCATCTTTTATCATTCTTTCAAATTCTTCTGTTGTAACAAAATTATAAGTTTCTCCTGGTACATCACCTGGTCTAATTGGTCTATCTGTAAAAGAAGGAATAGCAACTACATTTTCCATTCTTTTAATGATTTCTTTTTGTATTGTATTTTTTCCAGCTCCAGCAACACCGGATAAAATAACTAGCATAATACCACCTTACCTTCAGCAACTTCATTTGTTGCTAATGAAATTACTGAATTTGATTTAACATCTGTTACTGGTTTTGATCCTGAAGCAATTTGTCTTGCTCTTTTTGATACCATTATTACTAATGTATATCTATTGTCTACTTTTGTTAATAATTCGTTAACTGATGGTTTTACTAACATAAAACATTACCTCCTAATTATTAATCTTTATTAGCCATACTCTTGTCCAATCTTGCAGCTACAGTTTCTGGTTGAAGTGCAGAAAGTATTAGATGATCTGAATCTGTTACAAGTACTGCTCTAGTTCTTCTACCATATGTAGCATCTATAGCGGTTCCTTTGTCTTTCGCCTCTTGCACCATTCTTTTAATTGGTGCAGATTCTGGACTTACAATTGCTATAATTCTATCTGCAGAAACTATATTTCCAAAACCTATATTAATTAGTTTCATATAATCACTTCCTATTCTATATTTTGAACTTGTTCACGAATATCTTCAAGTTCAGTTTTTATTTCTATTACTAAATTTGTTATTTCCAAACAATTTGATTTAGAACCTATTGTATTAGTTTCTCTATTCATCTCTTGTATAATAAAATCTAGTTTCTTACCAACTTTTACTATATCTTTTGTATTTAGTAATTCTTTAAATTGTGCTATATGACTTTTTAATCTAGTTACTTCTTCTTCTATTGAAGTTTTATCTGCATATATAACTACTTCTTGTGCAATTCTTGCTTCGTCCACAATATCTGTTTGTAGCATTTCTTTTATCCTGTCCCTTAATTTTACTACATATTGCTCGATAAGTCCAGAAGAATATTCTGAAATTTTTGAAATATTTTGAAACACATTGTCCAATCTAATTTGCATATCTTCTGCAAGTTTAGTTCCTTCTTTTTCTTTTGTTTGAATAAAACCATTTAAAGCTTCATCAATTGCAATTACTAATTCATTCCAAAATAAATCTGTATTGTCATCTTGTATAACATTAAGTACATCTGGCAATCTAGAAATCTTCATTATCGAAATATCATCTATAATATTGTTCTCTTCTGCCATTTTCTTTAGCTCATTAATATATACCTTTGCCATTTCCTGATTTAATGTTACTGTTTTTCCAATATTACTATTATTATTAAATGTAATACTTACATCAATTTTACCTCTAGCAACTTTTTCTAGAATATGTTTTTTTATTTTATCTTCCAAAAAGCTTAAGACATAAGGCATTCTTATGCTTACATCAGCATATTTATGATTTACAGATTTTATTTCTACAATATATTCTCTTTCATCATTTGCAAAAGTTCCTCTTCCAAATCCAGTCATACTTCTAATCATTATTATTATCTCCTATTTCTTACTATTATTTTTTGTTGTTTTCTTTTTATTAGTTCCCTTAGTTTGATTAGTTTTTTCATTTTTTTCTTTTTTTGGTTCTTCTTTTACTTTTTCTTCTTTGTTTTCATTCTCTTTTTTATTATCTTCTACTGTTTTTTCTGCTTTTTTTGTTCTTTTCTTAGGAATTGATACTTTTTTATCATTTTCTACTTTGGTTTTAGTTTCTTGTTTTACTTCTGCCTCAACTTTTTCTGTTTTAGTTTTTGTCTGTTTTTTTGTTTTAGTCTTTTTATCTTTTTTATCATCCACTTCTGTTTTTACTTCTTCTACTTTTTTCTTTTTATTATCCTCATTTTCTTTATCATTTTTGCTGTCCTTTTCAGCTTTTACCTCACTATTTAATTTAACTATTTTCGCTGGTTTCTTTTTCTTCTTTTCTTCTTTTTTATTTGATTTTTCTACTTTCTTATTTTCAATATTTTTCTTCTCATTTTTTTCATTTTTGTTTTCTTTTTTCTCTTTCTTTTTTTGTCTTTTTGTTTCTATTTTAATAATTTTCTCTTCTTTTACGATTTCACTAATATCGCTTAAACTTTTTAAATACTCTTTTTTGTATTTACCATATATTTTTATACATTTAGCAATATAATATACCGCAATAATTAAAGATTCTATTGCTATAACAACAACAAATTGTTCTATGAATATTTGATATACATAAACTTCACACAATGTTGCTATTGCAACAAATAGAGCTTCTAATCCATGTGTAAATAACGTTAAATCTATTTTTTTATAACTTCTTTCAAATATAATTATAGAAAATACAAGTATAGACAAACTAAATACTTTTAAGTCTACTATATATATTTCTTCTCTTATATTCATAAATCCTAAGATTTTTAATATACAATATGCTAATATAACTATTGCTATTATAATATTCTTAAAAATAGCTTTATTAGCTTTTTGTTCGTATTCTTTAGACATTTTCTTTTCTTTTTTCTTTTCTTCTGCAATTTCTTCCACTATTTTTTCCGTTTTCTTATCTAAAACTGCTTCTTTTGTTTCTTTATTATTTTCTTTAACATCTGTCTTATTTTTCATATAACACACTCCTAATTTAAATCTCCTAATTCATACATTAATATTCCGCTAACAACTAATGCTACAGTTTCTGTTCTTAATATACGTTTTCCTAATGTAACGATATTTACATTTGGCTGACTTAAATCTTGAATTTCTTTTTCGTCAAATCCGCCTTCTGGTCCAATTACAATAGCTAAATTTAAAATTTCTTCGTTTTTTAATTCATTTATTACCTGTTTTATGCTTAATTTGTTTTCATTTTCATATAAAACTAGTACTCTATCATATTTTAGATAATCTATTTGATTAAAATTAATGATATTATTAATTTTAGGAATAAAATCTCTTCCTGATTGCTTTGCTGCAACTTCTGCTATTTTTCGCCATCTATTAATCTTATTTTCCTTGTCTTTTTCTTTAAGCTTTACGACAGATCTTTTCATGATTGTTGGAACTATTTCTTTTACTCCTAATTCTGTGCATTTTTGAATAATTAACTCCATCTTATCTGCTTTCGGCAATCCTTGATAAATAGTTAAATTTAATTCCGACTCTGAATTTGATATTTTATCTGAAATAATTTTACAAATTATTTTATCATCAAATAATTTTAATATTTTAACTTCATAATTTTGACTTGTATCTGAATTACATACATTTAATAAATCATCTGGCTTTTTTCTTAAAACATTTTTAATATGATTTACATCATTTCCTGTAATCCAAATTTCTTCATTTTCTTTTAAATTTTCTGATTTTATAAAAAATTTTGGCATTTATCTCTCCCGTTTTTCTTTTTCGTACTTATTATACTCTTTTTAGTTATTTTATTCAAGCCAAAAAACAAATGGTATTCAAAATTTATTTCATAACACATTTTTTGCAATTAGTACATCCATTGCAAGTAAGTCTGCTCGCACATTTTTCACAATTCTCACCAAATTTAGGAACATATAAATCTTCTCTTTTTATTTCTTTTCCAAATATATTATATAACTTAAAATCAATATCCTTACCTTTAAAATTAACTCCTGATTTATATGCCATTTCACTTTGCACCTTTTTACTCGGAATTACATATAGTTTATTATCTTTTACAAATCTTGTGCCTGTTTCTATAAAATTAAATGTAATATTATATTTTTTACATTGTTTACTTAAATTTTGAACCCACTCAAATCTACAAATTCTATTTCCATCATAGTTTTCACCACCACATAAAACTTGTTCTATTTGACCAGTACTTAAATATTTATTAATTTCTAAATTAGAAATCATAGGTGCTACCATAATTCCTTTATGTTTTGCAGGAATATCTAATAATATTGGAATTCTTTCATCCGCTCTTTTTTGATTTTCACATGTTACGTTTAATATTACATTTTCATATCCTTCATTCCAATCTATTGGAAGATTTTCTTTTATTCTGTTTGCTCTTTTAGTAAGTATAAAAAATTTTACATCACTACGTTCTTTTATTATTTTCCATACATCTTCTCTCCACTTGTCTGCCTCTTCTAAAAAGAAATCTGATGTCATACATATTCTTATCATTTCTCCTGATTTAATTTTATATCTTCCTTGTCGATTTTTATGCAATGGATAATCAAAATTATTTTTTACTTTATATATTTCTTCTCCACTTTTATCAGCTCTTGCTTTATCTAAATAATACATATAGCAATTTTGGCAACCTTCACTTATTTTTTTACATCCATGCCAAGGATTCCAAATATCATGCAATATTAACACTCCTTTAATTCTATTGTTTTATTTGCAATTTTTTCTGAAAAAGTCTCATCATGTTCAATAAATAACATTGTTGGTTTATATTTTAAAATCATATTTTCTATTTGTTCTCTTGTAATTATATCAATATAATTTAAAGGTTCATCCCATATGTATATATCTGCTGTTTCAGAAATACTTTTTGCAATTAGAATCTTTTTCTTTTGCCCTTCACTTAAATCTTCTAAATTTGAATTTATATCTTTTTTATCTACTCCCATTTTTATAAGCATTGCTCTGAAGACACTTTCATCAACATTGTTATCTTGAATAAATTCTTTTATTGTTCCTTTTAAGTCTGAAGTATCCTGTTTTACATATGATATTTTAACATTATTATTAATTTTTAATAATCCTTCATATTTTATTTTTGAACCTAATATTGCATTAATTACACTGGATTTTCCAATTCCATTTTTACCTTTTAATAATAATCTATCACCATTTTCAATTACAAATGAAACTGGTGCAAATATAGTTTTATCGTAAATAATTTGAAAATTATTTGCAATAATTAATTCTTTTTTATCACACTTTGATGGAATTATTTTTAATTCTTCTGCTTTATCTATATTTTTAAGCAAATTCTTTGCATCTTCTATGTTTTTATTTTTTCTTTCTTCTAAAACTTTAGATTTTTTCATGATTTTAGCTGATTTATGACCTAAATAGCCTCTGTCAATTTTATCATTCGCTTCTTTTCTTTGCTTTTCTTTTTCTGCATAATGTGACCATTTACTAGTTTCTTTACTTGCCAATTCTAATTTTCCAATTTCTTTTTGCAACTTTTCGTTTTGCTTTATTTCAAAATTATTTTGTCTATCAAAATTTTCTTTCCAAACGGAATAATTACCTTGAACGATATTTATATTAGAATTATTTATAGAAATAATGTGATCTGTTACATTATCTAGCAAATTTCTATCATGTGAAACTAGAATAAATCCCTTTTTGCTTTTTAAATATTCTTCAATATCTTTTTTTGCATTAGTATCTAAGTGATTTGTTGGTTCATCTATCAATAAAAAATTATTGTCTTTTAAAAATAAAGCGGATAATAATGCTTTTACCTTTTCTCCTCCACTTAATGTACTAAAATTTCTATATAATATTTCTACATTTGCTTTTAATAAATTAATTTCTTTAATAATCTCCCAATCTTCAGCCATACAAATTTCCTGAATAATATTTAAGGTTAAATCATCTTTTTCTACTTTATACGGAAAATATGTAACTTCAACGGTTTTGCTTATATTTCCTTTTCCTTTCAAATTTCCTGTAAGTAATTTTAAAAATGTAGTTTTTCCTTTTCCATTTCTTCCAATTAAACCAAGTTTCCAATTTGTATCTATATTTAAATTTACATCTTCAAAAATATTTTCAAAATCTCTGTCATATCTAAATGTTAAATTATTAATTTTAATCAGTGACATCTCTACCTCCTTTATACAGATTAGTTTTCGTCTTTTATTTGTCTTGATATCCATTCCATTATTATATCTACTACATATTTAATTTCTTTTTCTGATAAATCTTTTCCTTTTCTAATTTTATGCCATTTATATAAACAACCTCTACAACATGTTGCAGTTGCGTGCTCAGCAATAAATACTGGATGCCCTCTCATTGGAGTTTGTTTTCCATCATTTGGAATATCTTTTGGTGCCAACCTTTTTGTTATAAAATCATATGCATGTTCTTCTATTTTATCTAATCCTTTATCTTGTATATATTTTTTATCTTTTTCTTTTAAATTAAAACTACTTCTAAACTTTGATTTACTTAATGCTTCCAATTGATTTTTTATGAACTCTTCTTCTGTCATTTTTTCCCTCCTTTAGTAATCATTTTTTTATTTAAGTTATTTTTTAATAGATAGGGATTTTAAGACCGTCCCCAAATCTCTAAAAAAAGAATAGACTAAAAGCCTATTCTTCAAAATCAAATGCAGTTCTTTTTGTTCTTATTTCTTTACACATGTTTGAGACTTTAACATGTCTTGGATCTGTTTTATATTTATTCATATCTTCTACAGATTCAAATTCTGAAATTAATATTGCATCATATTCATCATTATCTATGTTTTTTCCAACCTGCATACTTTTTATTTCTGGTATTTGATTTTCTAAGCTTTTTAATCCCTCTAGGAATTCATCCATCTCTTTTTCTGTATTTTCTTTAAATTTCCACATTACAACATGTTTAATCATTTTTATTCCTCCCTAAATTTTTATTTTTACACCTAATAAATATGCTAAATCCATAACTTGAAATTCTGTGACTTTAGCTCCTTTTATATCTTCTAAAGTAGTTGATAATCCTTCTATTTTAGAATTTGATAAATCTATATCTTTTAATCTTGTTTTAAATATTTGAGATTTTGTAAAATCTATATTATTAAATTTTGTATTTTTTAAATTTGTATCTTGCATATATGAATTTATTAATGTTGTATCTTTTATACTAACATTGTTAAAACTTGTATTTGATATATTTACATAGTTTAAATTAGAATCTTTTATTTCCACATCTATGAATATATTTTCTATAAAATTTGAACCAATCATTTTGCAGTTTTTGAATTTACAATTTATGAAACTACATTCTGTAAATGTAGTATTGGAGAAATTACAATTATCAAAAATAACATTTTTAAAATATACCTTCTCAAAATTACTATCTAATATTTCTGTATGTATAAATTTGCAATTATTTATATCTTTTTTATAAATATCCAAATTTTTTTCAGAAATTTCTTCTATTATTTCATTATTTAATTCTTCTTCTTTTTCTAATTTATCTATAAATGTATTTTCCATATTTTCTCCTAATTATTAACTTTCTATATGATAACACTAAAGGAAGTAATTATCAATTACTTCCTTTGAAATTTTATCTATTGTTTGTTACTGTCTGTCCTACTACCATTTCTAAATTGATCTAAAAGTATACTAGGATCTACAGCAGATATTCCAACTAAATAAGACCCATCTTCTGCTACTATAATGTTACGTCCACCACGACAAGGTTCCCAAAATAATATAGCATTATCATCTTCTAGAATTTTATAATTTTCTTTAAGAATTTCCTCTGACATATTTAAAACTTTACTTGCTATTTCTAAACTTTTTTGGTTCATTTTTTCCTCCTAAAAAATTATTTACTATATTTTATTATATTACTTATTTTTTTTCAATTTTTTATTTCTAATATTTTTAGTCCTTTTTTTATATAGTTATTTTTCATCATATATTGCCAAATTAAACCTGTTAAATAATTTTCTATCATTAATACTTCTATTCCTTTATCTATACCTATATATTCTTTGGCAATCCATTTATTTTTTTCTTCCAAATTATATGAATCTTTTAATCCATATTTTCCCCATAAACTTGGATATTTATTATAAAAATATTCTATAGCTCTTATACTTTCTTCTGGAGTAAACACTATGGAACCTATTGCTCCACACGGTGCAACTGTTCCGTCATTTTCTTTACTTAAATCAGCATAACATGGCATTGCTCCATATCCACCTGAATAACCATTTGGTCCTACACATGCTGTAAGTCCCCAGGAATTTTCGTTAAATGTTTTAAATCTTTCTTTATTTCTTATGCAATATAATCTATTCGCTTTTGTAGCTTTTACAGAATTGTTAAACCAATTTATTCCATCTTTATCTATAAGATTTCTAAAATCTATCCATGCATGTGAATATTGATATGTAAATAAGCTACCTCCATATGAAAATATTATATTTTCTATATCTTCATAATTTGAAACTGGTCTTTTAAAATTATCATATAATTCTTTTGAAATAGGATATGTTGGAGATGCTACTCCTAAAACATACATTATTAGTTGTTCTGCATACATATCCCAATATCCCCAAAATCCTTTTTCAGGTGTATATCCCATATAAAAATATTTCTTTTCTTTATCAACATACCAATTCCAATTAACATTTTTATACAATTTTTCTGCTTTTTCTTTTATCGCTCCTCTAAAATACTCTCCTGCAAATAATGCTCCACATATAAAAATTGCAGTATCTATTATTGAAAGTTCTGAATTCCATTCTCTTTTTCCTGTTTGCATATTTACAAAATGATAAAAAAATCCATTTTTCCCTTCTACATCTTTTAAAAATGTATCTAATATTAGTTCTGCTTTTTTATGTGCTATATCATAATTTAGCCATTTTCTTTCTACTGCAATTATAAGTGCAGCTAAACCGTATCCGAACTGAAGCAATACTTGCTATATCATCTGCAAATATTGTTTTATCTTTTATCAGCCCTTTTGAGCTTGATTCTTTTAAGAAGAAATTAACACTATATTTTAATTCTTTTAATAATAATTTTTCACCATGCAATTTAAAAATTCCCATACAATCACCTTAAAATTATATTAGCATATAATTTAATTTAATTGTATGGAAATTTGTGGTAAGGTTTATAACTCTTGTTTTACAAAATTTAAAGCTTCTATAATTACTTTATCCATATCAAAATATTTGTATTGTCCTAATCTACCTCCAAATATTATTTTATTATCTTTTTCTGATAACTCTTTATATTTATTATATAAATTTGTATTTCTTTCGTCATTAATTGTGTAATATGGCTCTTTATCTTTGTCCCACTTAGCAGGGAATTCTCTTGTTATTATTGTTTTATTGATATCTTTAGTATTATCAAAATGTTTGTGTTCTATAATTCTTGTATATGGAACTTCATATTCTGTATAATTTACTACTGCATTTCCTTGGTAATTGATTGTATTTAATATTTCTGTTTCAAATCTTAAACTCCTATATTCTAATTCTCCAAATTTATAATCATAGAACTTATCTATTTGTCCTGTAAATATGATTTTATCTGATATTTGATTCATTTCTTCTTTGTGGTCGAAATAATCATAATTTAATCTTACTTCTATACCATCTAACATTTTTTCTATAATTTGCGTATATCCACCAATAGGGATTCCTTGGTAACTATCATTAAAATAATTGTTATCATATATAAATCTAACTGGAAGTCTTTTAATTATAAAGCTTGGTAGTTCTGTTGCTTTTCTTCCCCATTGTTTTTCTGTATATCCTTTTACTAATTTTTCGTAAATTGTTTTTCCAACTAGGCTAATTGCTTGCTCTTCTAGATTTTTGGGCTCTGTTATTCCAGCTTCTTTTTTCTCTTCTTCAATTTTTTGTTTTGCTTCTTCTGGTGTAATTACTCCCCATAATGCGTGAAATGTATTCATATTGAATGGCATGTTATATAATTCATCTTTATATCTTGCTACTGGTGAATTTGTATAACGGTTAAATTCGGCAAATTGATTAATATACTCCCATACTTCTTTATTACTTGTATGGAAAATATGTGCACCATATTTATGTACTTGTATTCCTTCTACATTTTCTGTATAAATATTTCCACCTATATGTGAACGTTTTTCTATTACTAAACATTTCTTTCCTCTTTTATTTGCCTCATAAGCAAATATTGAACCAAATAATCCACTTCCTACTATTAGATAATCGTATTTCATAAACCTATACTCCTTTTATCAAATTTATTTAAAAAAACAATAAAGCATTTATGCTTTTTGCTATATATGTATTTTTAAACATTTATCTTTTATTTGTTTTATCATATCATAAGTAAATTTATCTTTTAATGCTAAAAGTAATAATAAATAAACAATAACTCCTGTTGCTATTTGTAAAATAATAGACGTCAAATTGCTGACTTGAATAATTCCTACTAATTTACAAATTATAAACATTACAATTGATGAAATTAAATAATTAAATGAAAATTTTAATATTTCTTTTACATTAAATTCTTTTCTTACAAATATAACTTGAGCTAATGTTACTGAAAATTCTGCAATTACTGTTCCTATAGATGCACCTAAAGCTCCATACTTCCAAATCAAGCAACTGTTTATAATAAAATTTACAATTGCACCTAGAATCACTGATATTGTATATTGTTTTTGCCTTTTTGTTGGGAGCAAATATTGTTTCCCTATTACATTACTCATTCCAATAAACAATATAATTGGAGATATAATACTCATTAATATTGCAACTTTATCGTATCCTAGTCCAAAAAATATTGGTACGAATTTATCTGCAACAGCTATTATGCCAAATATCATAGGGAATGCCAGAAAATAAACATAATGAAAAGACTTTTTAATGTATTCAAAAACTTCTTGCTTTTTATTATTAGCAAAACAATTTGCGACTCTAGGTAATAACACTGTTCCCAATGATGTTATAATAGTTAAAAGTAATTTAATTATTCTTTCACTTTGCTGATAAAACCCAACTTCTGATTTATCTTCCCAAATTGCACCTATCATAGTTTTATCTAAAATTGTATAAACCTGTATCGCAATTTCTGGAATAAAAAGAACTAACGTTGGCTTTAAATGTTGAGTAATATTGAGCTCTGATAGTTTTACTTTTACTAAGTACTTTGGCAAATAAAACCATAATGAAATATTACCCAAAAAAACAGATAATGCATAAATCCAAAAGTACTTGTATAAATCTTGTGGTGTTTTCACAAGTAAAAAAATTGCTACTATACTAGTACATTTGACTACAAGGTTTCTTAAAACTGTTTTTTTAAATTCTTCTAATCCACTAAAAAACCAACTTATATCAAAACATTGTGCAATTAATTCTATAATTAAAATCTTATAAAAAAAGTTATATTCTCCATTTGTTGCAAAGGTTATAAAAAATATTGTGGTAGATGTTAGCATTGTTATAGTTCTTAATATAACAATTTCTAAAAACGTTTTACTATTTTTATTTTTATTTTCCTGATGATATGCAATTTCTCTTTGTGAATATAAACTAATACCTAATGAGCCAAACAAAATAAAGTATGCAGATATGGATGTAGTATAACTAAAAATCCCTATATTTTCTGCTCCAAGAACTCTTGAAATATATGGTGTTGTAATTAATGGTAATATTATTACTAATATTTGATATACTAAATTATATATATAATTCTTTTTTATGCTATTTTTCAATTTTATTCCCTTCTATAATTTTATATTTCTTAAATATTTTACCTAAAATTGATTGTGTAAAATAACCTTCTCTAACTTTTTTTTCTAATTTTTCCACATTATTCTTTTTCACATCATAATCTGAAAAATCCAATTTATTAATGTCATATAAATTAGAAATTTCATATCCAATATTATTCTCTCTTACAAAATCTGCTATAGCAGATTTCTTCCATACTATTACAGGCATTCCAGAAGCAATGTAACAAGATAATTTATGAGGATTATTATATTTTGTATAATTTTTATAACTTTTATCCTCGTCACTTTCATCAAAATTTCCGTCCCATACTAAGCCTATATTTCCATCAATTTTATTTGGCATTTCATCTGGTGCATATTTACCTTTATATATTATCTTTTCATTTTTAAATTCTTTGCTTTTTTGTCCATATAGGTATAATTCATAATTCATTTTTTCACTATCTAACTGATAAATAAACGATGCTTTATCCAAATTACCACAATACACAATTTTAGGTAAAGTATAATCTAATTTTTTTTCTTTAGCTGTTCCATCGCATAAATAATCAAATAATTCTAACTCATAAATTTTATTACTATCTATACCTTTTTTAATGAGAAATTTTTTCATTTTTTTATTATGTGCAATCACGAAATTACATGATTTATAAAATTTTATTTCTTCTTCGAGTTCTTTTAAATCTTGATTTCTAAGTCCTTCTATGTCGTGAATTATTACAATTTTATTTTTAAATTTATCCATCATAATCTTCTTGCATGAAAATGGTGATTGAATAATTGCTATTTCAGTTTCTTTGGCTATAGAAGAAATTAATTTAAATTTTTTAGCAAATTGTATCATTCTTTTTAGTTTATTTTTACATATTTTTTCAGTTAAAGGCATCGTCTTTACTTCAAAATCAAATTTATTTTCAACTATTTTCTCTATATCTGTTTTTGCTTTTGGTCCAGCATTAAAATTATTTTTAATATATTGTGATAATATTATTTTTTTATTTTTTTCCTTTCTTTTTTCATTCCACAAATAATCTCCGAAGAATAATAAAGGGAAACCAATTACAGGATACATTATATATCTTTCAGTTATTCCTATAATTACAAATAAAATTATAAATATAGAGTTTTTATTTTTAATATTTAAATTTGCAAATAAATATATTAGCCATATTAAATATAGTATACCATATTTAATGTAAACTCTGGAATATATACTGTCCAGATATAATTCCGCCTCTCCTCCATAATCCCATTTGACAACTTTTGTTAAATCTATATTTCTTGGTAATAGGCTAATCCCATATTCATTTATTGCTATCGATAATAAAGACACTCTTCCACTAAAAGACTCATCTAATTCTCGTAATACAACATTTTCCTTGTTAAAATTATATATATAACTAATTCCTATTGTAAAAAAACAAGCTAAAATAAATATTATTTTTGAAAAATTTACTATGAATTTTGTCATCTTCTTATTTTTTAATATAATTAATAAAATAATTAATGCAATTGAAGCAATCAAAGTAGTTCTTGATAGTGTTAATATATATGTAATAATAAATATAGCTAAAAATACAATAAAGTGTCTAATTTTTAAATTATCATATTTTAAATATGAATATTGTGCAATAAGCCATAGAATCAGTCCAGCAACAATATTAGGATGTGACATATAAAATGTATATCTTACTTTTCCTGTGTTTCTATACATTATAGGTATTTCTCCTATTAAACCATCAATTATATATTTAACTATATGTATTGATAATAATACAGAAATGCTCAAAAAACATATTTTTATTGTTTTTTTAATATCAATATTTTTTGAAGCAAATACAACAAGAAATATATAAAGAGCAATGTACTCATGTGTAATGAATGATACCCAAATTGATATTATTCCAGAAATTGCAGTTATTAACAATTGCCTTTTAGTATAATTTTGAAATATTAATTTTATCAAAAAACATATAACTAAAACCACTGCTATTGGCATGTCGTTAAAATGTATCAATGTACTTTTTTCTGTAAAAAACTTTATACATAAAATGATTATTCCTATGAAATAAATATTTTCTAAATGCTTCTCTTTGTTTTTAATAATTTTTTCCATACAAACTCCTATAATTCAAATGATGATTTTTTTGGTAATATTCTATTAAAAGCTTGACTTACTTTTTCTTTTTTTTCTTCAAAGTTATTAATGTTATTTGAATCATTTAAACATATTATTTTATATTTTTGATTTATTATTGCTTTTATAGCTTCATCAAATGATTCTTCTAAATTAAAATGATGTCCAAACTTTATACTCCTAGGGACTATATTATTACTTGCTATTTGCCAATCTCTAAAAATCCATTGATTAACATCTACTCTTGGATTTCTAAATTTATCAAAAGTCGTTGCTGTTAATTCTTTTTTGTTTTTTTCCCATACTTCTTCATATGTTTTCTTCAAATAACTATTTGCAATATGCAATTCATAAAATCCTGTAAAATCATGCCATGGTAGTAACAATAAATTTTTAATGTTTTCAATTCCATATTTAATATTAAACCAATTCGTAATTTTTTTACTTATTTGCTCTTTTTTATTAAAGAATTCATTTATTATTGCTACATTATTAGTTAAAGTGTTTCCTATTCCATTTTTGTTCTCTTGTATAATTGGAGACATTATCGCAGAATCACAAGGAATTCCTTTAATAAAAAAATCTTCTTCTTTAACTTTATTGATTAAAAAGAAATCATCATTAAAGTATACAAAATTTTCTGCAAGGCCTTTTATTCTATGCAAATTTACTTCTAAAGCATTTGAATTAAATACTGGCAAACTGCCTTGTGGCATAAAATCTTTGTGATTAACGATATTTAATTTTTTATTATTTTTATTTAACCATTTAGGCAAATGACCATATGTTACAAAATGAATTTTGTTTACCCATGGAGCAAATTTTTCTACTCCCCTAAACCAAAATTGCAAATTATCCCAGTCCCTATATCTAATATCTCTATCATCACTAGTAGCATTATTTTCATATTTTGCTTTTTCTTTTCTCCATTCCAGATCATTTCCATCCACCCAAAGTATTACAAAATCTATTACGTTCATATTTTTCACCTATTATTTATAAAATTTCATTAATGAATTTACATGTTCTTCCATCGTTGTAAGTTTCTTCTTTTTTTCAAAATATTTTTTTAACAAATCCCTATTATTTATAATATTAGCAATTTTTTCTTGAAAATCCTCTATATCTCCCGCTTTAAACACAAATTCTTTGGCTTCAGATAATTCTTGAGCTCCACCCAAATCACTACATAAAACTGGTACTCCATAAGCAACATATTCAATAGCAACTTGTGGAAGATTATCTTCCCAAATAACTGGAACTATTCCTAAATCTATATTTTTATAAATTTCTGGTAAATCTTGATGATTATACCCATTAAAATGAACAGCAGACTTTAATTTTCCATTTAACTTTTTTATTTTTGCTACATTTATTTTATCATTTTCATCCTGCACCCTTGCATAGCAAAAAAAGTTTATTTTTTTTGCTATTTCTTCTGGCATTTTTTCAAGTGCATCTACTAAAAAATCAAATCCTTTTTGCTTATTGAAGTAGCCCATATAAGCAATATTTAATTCTTGACTATTATTTATTCTATTAACCAAATTCTCTGTTTCTGCAACTTTAGTTCCTATATAATCTGTAAAAACTTTCTCCTGTTGTATTCCATATTTTATTGCAATATCTCTAACTCTATTTGAAACTGCTAATACAACATCAACATATTTATTTATTACATCTATACTTTTCTCTCTAAATTTCTTAAAATCAGAATTAATATTTATCTTTTCATAGCTATTCTTCTGTTTATTTTTCTTTTTTAATTTTTTTAGTAAATTTTTTGCATACCATCTAATTTTATTGTTTAGCTTGGTCATATGTAATTTTTCTGATAATCTATCAATTTTATAGAACATAATAATTTTATTTTTTGATACAATATTTTTTAAGCACTTCTTGCATAGTTCCCCACCTTGATAATCTAAACAATTTTTTTCGTCATTATAAAATAAATTCACTTTTGGACAGCAAAAAAAATAATTATGTAGCGAATAAACAACTTTCGTGTTAGGAAAATCTTTCTTTATTTTTAAACAATTTAATGATAAACCTTCTATATTATTAAAATGAATAACATCAAAACCTCCGCATTTATTTATAAACTTCTTTAAAACTTCATAATCTTCATTATCATTCAAATATGTATTAAGCTCATCATGCATCGCATTTGCTGGTGCTAAACATTTTGAATTAATTAATTTGAATGTTTTACATTTATCACCATATATATTTCTTGATTGCTTTATGTATGTTCTTTTATTTATTATGTCATAATATATACCAGAACTCAAAAAATAAATTTCATTATTTGTATTTTTAATCAGATAATCAATTAAATTTTTTTGATATATATTAACTCCTCCACCTTGATTATTGCTATTATCAAATTGAGTCCAGTTATAATACAAGATTTTCATTTTTTTAGTTTCCTTTCTGTACTAAATTTTACTAATTTTGATATAAAAATTCTTATTAAAAACTCTTATCATATTTTTTGCCAGTAAATTTAGCTAATATAAAAATTGTTCCTTTTTTTATCCAATTTACTGGTTTCAAGTCCATTACTTTTACTTCTTCATATTTATAGCCTTTTGTATAAAGCCAAACATCTAATAAAAGTTCAGACACTCTTCCAAAAAACCTAGCATGAAATGTATCATATTTAGAAATATCAACTCTTTTTTCTAATTCAAATAAAATATCAAAAAGCCATGTACAATATTCATCTAAATATTCTTTTTTCATAATACACATATTAAACATGTGTGCAGTTTTACGCTTTTTTAAATTTTCAAATTCTTTATAATATTCTGGATATTTTTCTTTAATTATATCCCCTGTAATATCTAATGGTTCTATATACATTGTGTGTTTATAATGTGAATATAAATTTTCTATTAAATAATTTCTTTTTTTAGGTAAAATTATATCCACATTTTTTAATTTTTCTTTAGTTTCCTCTTTTGTTATAACACATTTTATTCTTTCATCTTCAGTTTTTGGAAGTTTTTTTTGGCATGTAAAATACCTCCTATAATGACATAAACCCACATATTCTGAATCTAGGTTCTTCCACGCCCAAAAGAGCCCAGTTAATTCACAATAAAATGGGTTTTTATCAGATATATTTTCTCCTTCATCATCACGAATAAATCCTTTTATGTCATCCTTACCTTTTGCTCCAACTAAAATTGGAATATAAAAATCTTTTATTTCTGGAACTTTACATTCCTTATGTGCTGCTATAAGTATCTTTATATTTTTCATGTTATTTCCTTTCTGCTTATTTATATTGCTCCCTCTTTTAAAATTACTTTTTTAATTGTTTGTAGAATTAATTTTATATCTAGTCTAGCTGATCTTTCATAATAATATTGCAAATCCATTTCAATTCTTTCGTTAAAATCAACATCACTTCTTCCACGTACTTGCCATATTCCAGTTAAACCAGGTTTACATTTAACAATTCTCCAATATGCTTGTCCCATATCTCTTTTTTCTCTGTAAAGATATGGTCTAGGTCCAACTAGACTCATATCTCCCTTTAATACATTTATAAATTGTGGAAACTCATCAAGACTTGTTTTTCTTATAAAATTACCGACTTTAGTAATTCTTGGATCATTTCGTAATTTTTTATATTTTTTATATTCCTTTCTAGCCTCTTCATCATTTGCAAGTAACTCTTTTAATTTTTTATCTGCTCCTACAACCATAGAACGATATTTATAAAACTTAAATAATTTACCATCTTTTCCAATTCTTTTTTGTACTAAAAATACAGGTCCATAATCTTTGTTAATTATATTGGCAATCTTAATTCCAATTGTAATAGGAATTAATAAAATTATTCCTATTAATCCAGCAATTATATCTCCCAATCTTTTTACAAATTTTTCAGCGGTTGAAATATTTCTTATTTTGGTATTATCTATGTTTTCAACTTTTGTAGCTGTTTCAGAATTATATATATTAAAATATGTATTATTCATTTTATAATCCCCTTTATATTACATTTAAAAATTTATTTTTTATATCCTGTTTTATTTATTATATCTTTACTTGTATTTTTTACTGTAGAAGATGCTTCATAATCTTCTTCTCCAAAAACTTCTTTATGTAATTGTTCAACATTTGATTCTAGTGTAACTGGTACACCATACCATCTATCTAAAGTTATACCTTTTGTTTTATATGGCCATCCAATACTCTCATTTACATTAAATTTAAGAGCAGTTGGTATTAAACTTAATATTTCTCCTGTATTAATATTTGTATATAATTCTGGTAAAATTTTATTAGCTAAATTATTTATTTCGCCAATACTCATTGTTTTTACTTTATCAAACATTGCTTCTAGAACCGTTCTCATTCTTTCCGTTCTTTTGTAATCTCCTCCTGCTGTATATCTAATTCTAGAATATGCAACTGCTTGTACACCATCTAAAGTTTGTTTTCCAGCAGATGTAATTTCTGAAGTTTTTAATCCAGTTACTTTAGATGTTTCATTTAAATAACTATTTAAATATTTAATTTCGTCTTTTTGAATATCAATTGTAACTCCACCCAAAGCATTTACAGCATCTGCAACAACATCAAAATTAACTGTTACAAATTCTGTGATATTTAGATCTAAGTTTTCATTTAATGTTTTTATTGCAAGTTCTGGACCTCCATAAGAATAGGCATGTGTAATCTTATCTAATCCATGTCCCTCAATATCTACGTATGTATCTCTATAAACTGAAATCAAGTTTACATTACCAGTAGATTCATTTATACTTGCAATTATTATACAATCACTTCTATTTCCTTTTCCTAAATTATCACTTCTACTGTCTACTCCAAATAAAGCTATATTTCTATATTCTTTTAAATTTTCACTAGTTTGTTCATTAATACTTAAGTTTTCTTCATTAATATCTACTTGTTGCATTTTTGATAATTTACTATTAATAAATCCAAATCCTGCTCCTAATAAAACCACTATAATAATTATTAAAATTAAAATTATTTTTAAAAAGATTCTTAATCCTTTTCTTTGTTTTTTTTCCATTTTTGGCTCATCTTCAGCCATTCTTCTAGCATGTTTACTCATATTCTCTTCTCCTTTGCTAATTCATAAAATATGTTATCATTAAGTTCATTTTTTGACAACCTTTTTTACTATTTTTTTCTCTTTTTTTATCCAATAAATTAATATTTATTAATGAATGAAAAGACAACTTTTATTAAAGTTGTCTTTTCATTCATTATTCATCACTTTTTTTGTTTTTTCAGGCAATTCATTTAATTCGACTTCTTTCCAATTAATTACTCCTCTTAGCAACATTACATCTAACTTTAAATATGCTCCTTCTCTTAATTCTCTACTTGTATTAAATTCTAATTCTTTAGAATTTCCATTTTTATTATAACCAGTTAAAGTATATTTGTATTTCATATTATCTGTTCTAGAAATTTGTTCTATTTTAGAATTATCTACTTGCACATAATATTCACTTTTTTGTTCAAAAACTAAATAAAATACTATAAAAAGTAAAGCAATAATTGCTATAACTGCTATAATCGTTGGAATTTTTCCTTTTATATCATCCATTACATTCATCCTTTCATAATTATAATATTTTCCATAAATAGGGATTTTAAGGACTGTCCTCTCATCCCTATTCTTCTTTAATAATATTTTTACTTCCTAGGTATGTTGCCATAAAATATGCTCCATAAATTACACCAATTACTATTGCAGTTGCTATAACTGATGGTAATAATTCCTTTGCATCTGCAAGTACACTCATCATACTCAAAACAAATTGTATTCCAAATATAGAATGAATAATTGCTAATATTAATGGCATTAAGAAAAATATTCCTATTTGTTTAAATAATGCTCCATTTATCATTTTTTCATCTGCTCCAATTTTTCTTAAAATTGTATATCTTTGTTTATTATCAGAGCTTTCTGTTAATTGCTTTAATGCTAATATTGCAGAACTTGCAATTAAGAATATTATTCCTAAATATATTGCCATAAATAATACAATTGTTGAAATACCTAAACTAGATTCTATAATAGATATTTTTGTCATACCATCTATTGTAATTTCTTTTTCTTCTAAATTTTTATTTAATTCTGAATTCATTTCATCGGTAAAAATTTTTTCTATTTCTTCTTTTTCTTCCTCTGTATCTGCATTATAATTTGCAGCTAAAAATGTTTCTTCTTTCATATCTTCTGTTAAGTCACAATTATCTGGAACTAATATTATTCCTGTATTTATATGACTAGCTGCCATTTCTAAATATCCTTCTTGGCACTCGTCATATTTTGATTTATATTCCTTGCCAGCTATATTTATCCTGCTATCTACCTTTAAAGCTTGATTTCTAAGATTTTCCATATTATCAAAATCGCATAAAATTACATATTCATCATCATTTAAGTTATATTCTGTAGTTCCATATAATCTTGCAATTTTATTATAATCAGATACCTTAACTAATTCTTCTGCTGTTTCATATAAAAGATTTGGAAATTGTTTTTTCACTTCATCATATACCGGGCTTAATGTATCTTTCCATGTTAACTTATTTGTCGCATAAATTGGAATTTCTACTACATCTTTAAGATTATTCATATCAAAACCATTTTCTTCTAATGTTTGAACCATTGTTTTTCTTGAATCTTCTATTTGAGCTTTTGACATTTTTTTATTTTCTGGTAAATTAGCTGTTTTGTACAAATTCAAATCTACAGGTGTCATTTCTTCTAAATCTCTTCTCATTGTACTATTTAATGACAATGCTGATGATAATATTGTTATTGTCATAAATAGCATTAAACAAATTACAGACATACTTACAACAGTCGTATTTATTTTATTGTGTAATTGTCTTAAAACAAACATATTAACATCTTTTAAGTAAATATTTATTCTTAATTGTACAATTTTAAGAATAAATCCTGATACTGACCAAAAGATTAATATTGTACTTATAATTCCCATTAATATAACTGGTAACATTTTTTCTTCTGTTGATAATTCTGAAATTCCACCTGTTACTTTGTAATATGCATATCCAAGCATTACTGCACCTATAATAAAAACTAGTATACATACCCAAAGATTTTTTATTTTAATTTTTTCATTCTTTTTTGATGCATTTAATAAATTTATTAATTTATATCTTGAAATTGTAAATGTATTAAATATCATTACTGCAATATACATTACTGCAAAATAAATACATGTCTTTATGCAAGCATCTTTTGAAAATACAAATTCAAATTTACTCATATCTGCTGCAAATAATTTTCCTACTAATATTGACATAAATTGTGACGCAAATATACCAGCAATTAATCCTACAATTAATGAAATTATTCCAACTAAAATTGTTTCCATTAATAATATCCTAGAGATTTGCCCTTTACTCATTCCAAGTAACATATATGTTCCAAATTCTCTTTTTCTTCTGTTTATTAAGAAATTATTTGCATATACAATTAAAAGTCCTAAAATAATCGCTACAAAAACAGATACAAAACCAAGCATTGTTATCATTAGTTTTATTAACTCTCTTGTAGAATTTGATACTTGCAGCATTGCTTGCTGACTATCTAATGAATTAAACATATAAAAGATAGCAACACCTAGTGCTAATGTTAAAAAGTAGATTGCAAAATCTTTAATAGTTTTTTTCATGTTTTTAAATGATAATTTAAATAACATCTCCAAGTTCACCTCCTAATAGAGTTTGAACTTCAATTATTTTTTCAAAAAATTCTTTTCTTGAACTATCTCCTTTTATAAGTTCATTAAAGATTTTTCCGTCTTTTATAAATAAAATTCTATTTGCATAGCTTGCGGTAAATGAATCGTGCGTAACCATCAAAATCGTTGCATTTAATTTTTTATTTAAGTCTTCAAAACTTTCTAATAATTGTCTTGCAGATTTACTATCTAGTGCTCCTGTTGGTTCATCTGCTAAAACTAATTTAGGCTTTGTTATTATTGCTCTACTTGATGCAACTCTTTGCTTTTGTCCTCCAGAAATTTGGTATGGATATTTATTTAAAATATCTGTAATTTCTAATTTTTTCGCTATTTCCTGCACTCTCTTTTCTATTTCTTTTGGCTTTACTCTTTGTATTGTAAGTGCTAAAGCTATATTTTCATATGCTGTTAATGTGTCTAATAAATTAAAATCTTGAAATATAAATCCTAATTCTTCTCTTCTAAATTTATTTAATTTATTACCTTTTAGTTTAGTTATATCTTGATTATTTATAACTATCTTTCCTGCTGTTACTCTATCTATTGTAGATATACAATTTAAAAGTGTAGTTTTTCCTGAGCCAGAAGCTCCCATAATTCCTACAAACTCACCTTTTTGTATATCAAAACTTATATTATCAATTGCTTTTGTTAAGTTTGATTTATTCCCATAGTATTTTTCTATGTTCCTAACTTCTAATACTTTTTCCATATATATCTCCTCTCTTATTTAACTTTAATTCTATTATACTGTTTATTATTTTTTATACAATTTATTTAGCTTACAATAATCTTACATTTTTGTAAGATTAATATTAATCAAATAATTTACTATATCTAAAGATTCTCATTTTACAATGGAGGTATAAGAATTGTAATGTCAAACAATGAAAATTCACGAAATGAATTAGAAATCCTTTTTTCTTATAACGAGAAAGAATAAAACTGTAAAAGGTTAATTCTGAACTAATATAAGCCGGTACATTAATCTAACACTGATTTTTGTACCGGCTTATAGCTTTGGAATATATATTCATTGTGACAAGTTTATAGTTGCATAATATAATAACAGCGCCGCGTCCAATTCATCTATTTTAGGATTCCAATCGAACAAGAAAGTTTTGTCATTATAAACATAAATATCAAAAATATATTCCTTGTTACATATTCGGAATAAATTTTTTTCAATTTCTAATCTTTTTTGATCTTTCATTTGTTCTTCTACTATGCTCGAAAACATACTAGAAATGAAATTTACAGCTTCATCTTCTCTAATTCCATTATATAAATAATATTTAAATGCTGTATCTTCTACTTTTTCACTAAATTCCATATATATTCCTATACTTCCAACGTATGTGGAATGTTTTAATTCAATCCGTTCCTTTTCTTTTTGAAAGTCTATATTCATATACGCTAGCTCCTTTCATAATTCAACTAGAACTTCTTGCTACATAGATATTATATATGGCTATGTTAGTTTTTGCAATATTATATCTTTTTATTGATAATTTATCTAAAAAACAATCACATATTTAATAATAGAATTATATCATAATAAAAATATTGGACCTAAGTCGGATATATTCTACAAAGTTGTTATTATAATAGCTATGTGATATAATGATTTTGTTAATAAAAACTGTTGCACTTTAAAGGAGGTAACAATATGATGAATTATCTATTACGGGAATTGGTGCGGAAGAATTTAGAAAAGTTTTTCGCATCTGTAAGTAAGGACTTCAAAGTGGTTCGTACTCTTGGTCTTGATGACGACAGCGATCCAATTTTTGAAGTAGGTAACAACACTTATCTGTGTTTTTTCAACTCAGATTCAACTGAAATTACTGCAAGATTACTTGCTACTAATTTCAGAGAAACTGACACAGAGCATACCGAAGGATTTGTCTTTGTCTTTAATAAAGAAGATGATACTCTAACACTTAAAAAGTTTTTCATTCATCTTTCAGCAGAAAGTCAGGATGTCTATTTTGTTGATATTCCTGAGAAAAAGATTCAGGCAGGTACAATAAGATATCATCGTTCATGCCCCAAAGGTGGGTGTACGTTTGAGTCATCCACACTTGATCTAAAATCCAAAGTTCCTGAGGTTCAGACTTGGATTGAAGAACAACTTAAAGCTTTGGCATAATTTTTGCCAAAAGTTATAGTTACTATTAACCTATCTTCATAAAAAATGGAGGGATAAAAGTGAAACCTATAAAAAATAAGGAAATTGTTCGGATAGCCTTAGAACGTTTCTTTAAAAATTGGGGATTTGACGTTCCTGGTTATGAAACTGATGAAAAAGGCAACACTTTTTTTTATGTAGGTAATCGAAAGTGCTTTGGTGGATTTAACTCTAAAGGTGATTTTGTGTTGTATTTAATTGATACATTTAAAGATGAATACATTGTATACACAGAAGCACTTATTTTCTCGTATAATGCAAATAAACCGAGAAAACTGTTAACACCAAAGATTGCTATTATATATAAACAGCCTGAAATACAGGCTTTATATATAATGGCAGAAGGCAATCACAAAAAAGGTGAGATTATCTTCGAAACACATTGTATGTGTGGTGGAGGCACCTTTACACAAAATCTGGATTATTTGCCATTTTCTTCCGATATACCTGAGTTCCAGGTATATATGGAACAGCATATAGGCGGATAAGTAATGAGAAAACGGTATAACGACTATTACTAGTGTTATACCGTTTTTTCTTGTTCTTTTTATAGCTAAAATTTATTTATAAATTAACTTATCCTTTTTTAAACAATCTATTACTCTTTCTGTATTTTTACCATCATGAAATTCAACAATTTTTCTATAATTATTTAAATATAAATCATCAATCTTGCTATTATACAATTTTTTAATTGATAAATTTAATTCATCTTTATTATAGCAAACTGGTCCAAAAACATTATTCTCATTTAACATTAAACTTCCATTATACTGTTCCATACAAAAATCTTTTTCTTTCCACCAGAATACTACCTTTGCACCTCTATAAAAGGCATCATAAGCTATTGAAGAATAATCAGTTATTAATATTTCTGTCTTTTTTAATATATCATCATATGAAAGATCTTGTTCTAAATATTTTCCTAATGGTGTATTTATAACTGAATTTATTACTAATGGATGAGGTAATAAAACAATTTTATCCTGGTATTCTTTTGGTATACCAGATATAATTTCTTCCAACATTTTATAATAAGGAGCTTGCTGTACATCTACTCTTATTAAATTAAACTCCCATGGCCTCCACGTAGGCATTATTACAATTTTATCAGCATTATCGTTTCGAATACTTCTATCAAATTTTGGAAGACCAGTTACATAAAAATCATTTTTTGTATAACCTCCACCTTTTTCTAGGAAATGTCTTCTCTCCTCCTTAGAAGAAACAACAATTTTGGCATTTTTAGGCATACTTCCATCTTTTCTAAAAAAGCTTCTTCCTCCAGAGTCTAATGCAACCATATACATTACACCATGTTGTAAAAATACATAATTAAATGTATTACTATATATACGTTTTGAAGAATGTCTATTTGCAGTTCTTAATTCTATTGCATGTCCTGGTGATTCTGTACCAATCAATGTTTTTGCTATAAAAAAATATAAATAATGTTTAAAACTATATTTATAAATAAAATGTTTTTTATATTTTGCATCTATTTTTGGTAATTTTTCATTATCTTTATTTATTATATAATAAATATTTTTATATCCTAAATCAATAAGTTTTTCATATAATATTGATGCACTTTCTTCATATCTGCTAGAATTTTTTTCATACATTATAATTTTCTTTTTTGGCATAAATTTAGATATAAAATCAGCCAAATTAATTTTTATTTGTTCTAATTTGTTATCTGTTTTATTAATGTTTCTTACAGTAATAACTAATCTATTTTTTGCATTTTGCCTTACATATATTGTTGTATTTAAATCTTTAAAAATTTTTAATTTATCTATTAAATATTTATTTTTATTATTAATTGTAGAATATCTTAAAGATCTTTTTAACACGTCTTCTTCATTCTCTTTATATACAAAAAAAGGTTTATTATGAATCTTCTCTGTAATTAAATCTTCGATGGGTATTTTAACTTTATAATAATTAAAAATGGTACCATATTTTCCTAGCTTTTTAATCCTCTTAAAAGGAAATTTTATATTATATTCTTTCTCATTTAAACTTAATTTTATATTTTCTCTATTAATTTCATTTTCATTGTCCTTAATCAACAAAAAACCTTTTAAAATTACATATTCCTTTGTAATTTTAGAATTTAATTTTATATTTATTAAATTATTTCCCACAAGTTTCTCCTTTCGACATTTTTTCGACATTCTTTTGATTTCTTTTGATATTTTATTACAACATTATATTTTTTTCAATGCTTTAATTTAAATAGTAATTTATATAATAGAAAAAAGAGCAATACTTATTCTGTACTGCTCCTTTTAAGAATACTTCCTTATCCAGATAAACATTCCATACTTATAAGAGTAAATTTCTCTATAATGTCTTTTAACTGGATTTTGTTGGCATCTGAAACTATATTTCCTTGCTTTTCAATTACCATTTGTAACTCCTCGCACCAACCTAACACCTCTCTGTATATAACAGCTTGAGTGCAATCTCCTTTTTTTAATGTTTTAGTAACTTTTTGCTCTTTTTCAGAAAAAAAGTCCTCTACAATTACTTCATGAAAATGAAACTTCAGGTTTAATTCTTTATTTGAATCAAATTCAATTTCTGTATGCAACCATAAAGGAGATTCAAGTGTCTTAGATTGCATTTCTAACCGAATTTTATCAAGACATTCATTAAATTCCTTTATGGTATTTTTAAATATATTTTCATCTGCCATTTCTTTACTGTATTCTATACACATAATTTATTCCCCCATTTTTTTGGAATTGTTTACTACGTGTTTCTCGGCAATTATACACCCAAAGCGAAATTTATGTCAATTATTTGTCTTTTTTAAATAGAATAAAGGGAAAGGTGACTTTCGTCATCTCTCCCCTTTTCCAGAATACGTTAATCATCGAGCTCAGCATATTTTACATATGCTAAGCGGAACTCTTCCACAGCCTTTACCAGTTCTGAGCAAAGCTCTTCCGGAAGCCTCGGTTCTGAGAAGTTAAGCGCATACTTCAATGCACTTTCCCAATCAACAAAGACCTGCAAGCCTTTTCCATGAAGAGATATTCTGTCTGCATTATAAATTTCATAGCAGAACATTACCTCTTCCGTTTCCTCGTAATACTCTACTCTTCCTGTAAGAAGTTTTAACAAAAATGGTGTTTCCTGCATGAGCGCAGCCTTATGATGCGCTGTTTCAAGAACTTTGTTCATTTTAGAAACCGCTTTGCTTAACCGGTTCCTGTTTTCTTCATACTCCCTACGTGCTTCGTCCATTTTTTCGTATTCTTTACACATTCTTCATTCCTCCTATTTCCTTGGAATTTTTTTATTACTTGTGTCTTATCTATTATACATTCTTTTTATGTATTATGTCAATTATAATTACATGTTTATAAAGCTATTCTTTGGAAATACTAATTTTACTTCTGTCCCTATATTCTTTTCTGAAGCAATTTCTAATCCAATACATAATTTATCACATAATTTTTTGCATAAGTATAAACCTATTCCCGTTGACTTTTTTTCTTGCCTTCCATTAGTCCCTGTAAATCCTTTTTCAAATACTCTACCTATCTCAGCTTTATCTATTCCTATTCCATTATCTTTAATATATAATATTATATTTTCTTTTTTATTTTCGGCATATAACTTTATTTCTTTGTTTTGCTCTTTACTATATTTTATAGAATTTTGAATAATCTGACTTAAAATAAATATACACCATTTGCTATCTGTATAAACTTCTTCTTCCAAATCTTCTGTTTCGATTTTTATATTATTTTGAATAAGTATTGTTTTATTCTTCAAAATAGTACTATTTACTATATCTTTTAAAATATTCTTCTTTATAATGTAATCCTTTTCCACAGTATTACTTCTTGCATAATATAATGCTTGTTCTATATAATTTTCTATTTTATCAAGCTCTTCATCTATACTTTTTGTAACTTCTGATTTATTATTTTCCACTATCATCTTGCTTGTTGCAATTGGTATTTTTATTTCGTGAATCCAAAGTTCTATATATTCTTTATAATCTTCCTGAAGATATTTATATTTATTTACATTTTCTAACATAGATTTTCCAATATCTAATACTAAATCTTTATTAAGTTTTGCTTCCATAAAATCAGCTTTTGGCAATAATTCTGTTACTAAATATTTTTCTTCTAATTCATTTACTCTAGCTTTAATTTCAGAATAATATTCTTTCTTTTTGTAATATTCTATAAAGAATGGAATAAAAAATAAAATAAGTGGCACTATTGCAACATATATTTTTATATATACATAATTTATAATTGGTATTAGTAATATTTCTACACTTAAAATGCCTGCTATTAAAAGTATTACATATAATAATTTATCTTTTAAATAATCTTTAATCTTCATTTTAATATATATCCCTGTCCTCTTTTAGTTTCTATTACATCATTTAATCCTAATTCTTCTAATTTATTTCTTAGTCTTTTTATATTTACAGTAAGAGTATTATCATCAATAAAGTTCTCACTTTCCCATAAATAATCCATTATTTCATTTCTAGAAACAATCTTTTCTTTATTTAGAACAAAATAATGTAAAATCTTAAATTCATTTTTAGTAAGTTCTACTATTTTTCCATCTTTTTCTATTATGCTTTTAGAAAGATTTAATATAAATTTGCCACAATCTATTTTATCTTGATTTACATTACTATCATAGCTTCTTTTTAATAGTCTTTCTATTTTTGCAAGTAGAATTTGAATATTATATGGCTTTGTAATATATTGATCTGCTCCACTATTTATGCTTAATAACTCATCAAGTTCACTATCACGACTTGTTACCATTATTATTGGAACATTGGATACTTTTCTAACCTCCCTGCATATATATTCACCATCAACATTTGGCAGATTAATATCTAATAAAATTAAATTAGCATTATATTCTAAAATATCTTTTATTGAATTATCAAATTTTTCTAAAACTAAAACTTCATATCCATGTCTTTCTAAAAATATTTTCAATTCATCTCTTAATTTTTTATCATCTTCAACAATTAATATTTTTGACATATTATCTATCCTTTACTGTTTAAATTTCTTTTCCTAGGTTAAAAGCATCTTCTAGATATTTTGTTTTTATTATATCTTCTGGTTCGCCACAACCTATAGCAAAAACTTTTCCTTTAATATTCCATCCAAAATAGCTACAAATAGCTTCTAATTCTGCTTGTATTGGTTTTACAACAATTTCTCTGTCATTCCAAGCTGTAGAAAGTAAAATTACATCTTTTTTTGTATGTAACTTTTCATCTATTGCATAAAATCTATCAATTACAGTTTTTAGTTGAGAAGTAAAATTGTAATAATAAATTGGACTTACAAATACTATTAAATCAGCAGTTAATAAATCTTCATATATTTGTTTCATATCGTCATTCTTTATGCATTCTCCATCTTCACAAGCATAGCATCCGCTACAACCACTTATTTTTAAAAATGCTGCATCATATCTTTTTATGTTGTGTTTTTCTTTATTTAATCCATTTAAAAAATTCTCTAATAATAAATTTGAAGTTCCATTTTTTCTTGGACTTCCAGTTAATATTAAAATATTCATTTTATCCTCCTATAAGCATTTAGATACGGTTCTTATAATTTCTATTTCAAAAAATTGTTAGATTATTGTATGTATTAGACAGTTTGGTTAGTCAATATTGTTATTATAAAATAATTTCTTTTATATTTATACTATAATAATGTAGATTTTACAAGCTACACATACTCTGAATACTCATTTTATTGACGTATTATGTAAATTATGATATAATATAGTTTAGGTAGTATTAATTTTATATTTTTCAAAAGGCATATTGCCAAGGAGGATTTATAATGAGAAAAATTGTATACACTTTTAAAGTCAACAAAAACCGGTATGGAATATCACTTTATATAAATGATATTTCTCCTAAGGGAGTCATTATTGTGAGTGTCTACACGGAAGATAAATACAGTAAATGGAAGTATTTATCTACTATCTATGGGCACAAAATAAATAATGGCGAAAAAATTATTTACGTGGGTGCCACTGAAAGTTCTGAATATTTCAACATATTCAGTTCCGAATTAATAGCCGCAGAAATCCATGTCATCAGCTGGCTGGAAAGATTGAAGTATCCGCAAATCCTCGAATACTCCTCAATGCTCGAAACTGAGGAGTAAACAGAAAATGCATCGGTGTTCACACCGGTGCATTTTTTCTTTTTAATAGTGATTTTAGGAACGTCCCTAAATCCCTATTTAATTCCTAATCCACATTAATTAGTTCATATTCTTTTGTTCCAAATCCAAGTTCATTTGCAGCATCTATTGTATGTGTTCCATTTTGTCTTTCAACTCTAGCTACAAAATGATCTCTTCCTGGATCTTTTGAATTATAAACTAAATCTATACAAGCTTGATCTATTGCTATTGGATCTGTACTTGCTAAAATTCCAATATCTTTCATACATGGATCTTCCGCTATTGCACAACAATCACAATCAACTGATAAATTACACATAACATTTATAAATAAAATATTATCTTTAAAGTAATTTACTACTGATGAAGCAGCATCTGCCATTGATTCTAAGAATAAATTTTGTTCTGGTAAATTATCCCATACTACAGTTTGATCTTTTGTATGTCCTGCAGAGTGTATCCAAGATTTTCCTTCTGATGAAGCACAACCTATAGATAATTGTTTTAATGCTCCACCATATCCTCCCATTGGATGTCCTTTAAAATGTGAAAGTACTAACATAGAATCATAATTTTTCATATGATTTCCTACAAAGTTTTGTTTTAAAACTTTTCCATTTGGAATATCTAAAACCATATCATCTCCATCTGCGTCCATAATGTCTACATCAAAATATTTAGTCCAACCATGGTCTTCTATTAATTTTTTATGTTTTTCTGTACTATTTCTAGCTCCTTCATATGCAGCATTGCATTCAACTACAGTTCCTTTTACTCTTTCTACTATGGCTTTTACAAATTCTGGTCTAATATAATTTTGATTTCCTTGTTCTCCAGAATGTAATTTAACAGCAACTTTTCCTGGTAATTCCTTTCCTAATTTTTCATACATTTTTATTACTCTTTCCGGTGTAATTTCTTTTGTAAAATAAACTTTTGATCTATCCATAAAAATCTCCTTTCACATAATTTACATTAATTTAATTTTTCAGCAACTTTTTCAAGTTCTTTTCTAATTTGAATATGTTGTGGGCATGCTTGTTCACATCTACCACATTTAATACATTCTGATGCTTTCTTTAATCCATGTCCTCCAACAAGCCATTCTTCTTGATGTTTAGCAGCTGCCATATCATTATATAATGTTAAATAATTCATGGCTGTAAATGATCCAGAAATTCCTATATGCATAGGACAAACTTTTGCACAATAATTACATGTTGTACATGGTATTAAAGGAATACTTTTTAATATCTCTTGTGCTTTATTTATTGTTTCCTCTTCTTTATCAGATAATTTAGTAAAATCTTTCATATAAGATATATTATCTTCCATTTGTTCTATATTACTCATTCCTGAAAGTACTGTAATAACTCCTTCCAAGCTTGCTGCAAATTTAATTGCCCATGATGCAACAGATGCATTGGGATCAGCTTCTTTGAATACTTTTTGAACTTGCTCTGGTGGATTTGCAAGCATTCCTCCTTTTACTGGTTCCATAATTATTACAGGTTTTCCATGTTTTCTTGCAACTTCATAACATTCTCTAGATTTAATTGCTGGATTTTCCCAATCTGCATAATTAATTTGAAGTTGTACAAATTCCATTTCTGGATGCTTATTTAATATTTCTTCTAATTCTTCTGGTGTTGAGTGGAAAGAAAATCCTATATGTTTTATTTTTCCTTCAGCTTTCATTTCTTGAATCCAGCTCCACATATCAAAATCATCAAAAGCCTTTGTTCTAGATTCTCCTAAATTATGTAATAAATAAAAATCAAAATATCCTGCACCTGTTTGTTTTAAAGAAGTATCAAATTGGGCTATTGCTTCTTCTCTTGTTTTACAATTTATCCATGCAGCATTTTTAGTTGCAAGCTGGAATTTATCTCTTGGATATCTTTCTACTAATGCTTGTCTTATGGCATCTTCACTTCCTGCATAAGCCCAAGCTGTATCAAAATATGTAAAACCAGCATCTAAAAATTTGTCTACCATTACTTTTGTTTGTTCAACGTCAATTTTTCCATCTTTTTGTGGAAGTCTCATTAATCCAAATCCTAATTTTTTAATATCTTCTCCTAAATATCCCATAACTATTCCTCCTTATAATTTATTTATCCAATTATCTATTTCAGCAGGTGATGTTAATTGTTTTATATCTAGAAATCATAGTATATTAATATATTTAAGTATCAGCGTTATGGTTTTTCCATAAAATGTTTTCTTTTTCCCTGTTGTATCTCATCATAAACTTTTATTTTATAATTTAATCTTTCTAATGTTGCATTTATATCTTGTTGCTTCTTTAAAAGTCTCGTTCTTTGTTCTTCTAAAAGTTCTTTTCTTTCTTTTACTGTATCTGCACCTTTCCAATATAGTTCTACATATTTTTTAAGTATTTCTATTTCCATTCCGGCACTTCTCATACATTTAATAAACTCTATCCATGCACATGATTCTTCATCAAAATTTCTAATACCATTTTTATTTCTAGGTACTTTTGGAATTAATCCTTCTTTTTCATAATATCTAATTGTATCTGGCGTTAATTCATATTTTTTGCTTACCTCAGCTATTGTCACTTTATCACTTCCTTTTAAGCTTGCTTCATATTTTTTATACCACTTGGAGTTAACTTTAAGTCAATACTTTTTTAAACATTTGTTAAAATATCAATTAGCTTATCTTTTTTACCTAAAGAAATTGGACTACTAGCAGCTCCATCATGTCCCTTTCCACCAAATTTTTCAGCAATTTTTCTAACATTCATTCCTTCTTTAATTTTTCTATATGAAATAGTCCCATAATCAAGTGCTATAAGCATTACAAAATCAATATCTATTTGCATATGTCTTATGTATTCTGCGATATCATTTCTATATTCGTAATCTATAAAAATTATTCCAGCTTTATATCCTAAAATATCTTTGTAATAAATTTTTTTAATATAATTTTTTATTTTTTCTTCAACTTGGGCTTTTTTATTATTAATAATCATTTGCTCAATATTATTAAATTCAAAATTAGCATCTTGATTAATATTTTTTAATTTGTCGAAAATTGTAGTTATATAACCAGAGCAACCTAAAACATCAAAAAATAATGTTAATTCATGGGCTTTTTCATCATTATATATATTCTTCCATTCCCAAGTATCATATCTTCTTGTAAGTTCTACAAAATCTTCTATTGCTTTTATATTTTTTAGATAATTATTAGAAATTAAATATTCATAGAATAAACTAGTTCCAGAACAACGACCTTTTTCATTCGAAATTTTTATTGTCGTAAAATCATATTTATTAAAATTCTCTTCTATTGCAGATTTGTGATGATCAAATACAAAAAACTTATTTTTTAATTTTTCATCTTCAGCCACTTTGGTTAATGTAGGCTCTTCAAGCCATAAGTCAGTAACAAATATCATATCATAATCATATATTTTTTTATCATCAAAATATTTTTTTAACTCTTCTTGCAAAGTAAACGTTTCACATAATACATAATCCACATTTTCAAATGCTAATTTGGAAAGAATCGCTCCTCCCATTCCATCTATATCACTTTTATGAGTAAATACTAATACTTTCATTTTTCCTCCTATCACTAAATTACAAAGCCTTCCCGCAATTTTTGAACTTTAAGCTCCGTCCCTAAAGTTCAAATTTTATGTCCACTTATAATTCTATTTTAAATCTATTCCTACTCCATAGCCATAAAGGAGTATGAATATCTATTTGATTATATTTTGTTCCATTTAATAGCTCTTTCCATCTATCAATTACAATTAATTGAACATTATTTTTGCCAAATTCTTCTTCAGTAATTAAACCTAATCTCAATGTTGCCTTACATACATGTGTATCTGGTGCAACAGTCAAATTTTCCATATCAATATAGTTTCTATCTGTATATTGATAAATTACATATAACCAATAGTTGCATATTTTTGTTCCAGATAGATATGGAAATTTCTTTTTATTTTCAATTTGAATATATTTTCTTATTTTATCAACACTATTTTCCTGAGCTTTAAATAATTTTCGAATATCCCCATCAAATAATTCTATAAATGTACTGCATAATTTTAGCCATATTTCTGTTTGCTTTTGTTTTTGTAAAGCGACTTTATATTTAATTAATGAACTTTGAACTTCTTCAAATGTTTTTTTAAGACATTCTTTCGGATTAAAAACAAAGTTTGTTTCTTTATCATTATATGTTTTTAATGCACTTTCCCATAATTTGTAGGAATTTCTTTGATAATTTAATGCCATTGGCAATGTAAAATATAAATAATTTTCTAAAGAAGATTTTTCTAATCCTGGATTAGCATCTTCTGGCATTACTTCTCCTCCAAGCTTACCTTCTTTGTATAAATTTATTAATTTTTCCACTTTATTTAATAGTTCTTCTTTTTCCATATAATCCTCTTTTTAAATTAGCTTTTTACCTAATCTCCTATATCAAAATAATATATTTTTTCTCCATTTTCTAATGTTTCTAAAAATTTTGCGCCAAATTTTTCATAATAATTATTTAATTTTGTCTTTAAATATAATCTCTTAAACTTTCTTCTTTTAGCCTCTTCTAAAATTGCTTTATTCAAAATTTTTGAATAGCCTTTTCCTCTATATTCTTTCTTTATAAACATAGTTGCATACCATGGTGAAAGCTCAGGTCTTTCTTCACAATCATGCTCAAATATTGATATAAAACCTATAAGGATATCATCTTTTAAAAGTATTAATTTACAATAATAATTATTATCTAAATTGTTTATTATCTTCTGGCATTTTTTATTGATTTTATTTTCATATTCTGTTTTAGTTAAATTCTGTTTTCCCCATTCATTTTGAGTTAATATTGCAACTTCTTTTATATATTCTTTTTTATCTTTAATATTATATATTTTTACCATGATCTCTCCTTTTATGTCTTAAAAAGTCCCTATTCAAGTAATACCAGTCTTTTTAATCTATTTTGAACTTTTAGGACCGTCCCTAAAGTTCAATTTTATTAAAAGATCTTCTATTAAGCCTATTCCAATTATAACTAATGGCATTATTGGATGAATTATTGCAAAAAATAGAAGTAAAAATATTGTTGCTAAAAAAACTATATTTTTTATTTTAAAATTATTAGCTTTTCTCTCGTATTTATTTCTAAACATTAGAAATATTGAGTTTTTAATTAAAGTGCATATTTCTCTAAATGCTGCTATTGTTGCAAAACCTATATATAAATCCATAATTACTTCTTCTCTGGAAGAAAATAAATCAAACTTTAACATTAATCTTTGCCTTCTTGTAAGCAATTTTACTAGTTTTAAATCTTTTAATTCTATTACATCATATTTTTGTTTTATCTCATCACAGAAAAATAATTTACAAGTTAAGTTTTTTGACTTACAACCATTATCCCCTTGAAACCTACATAATCTGCAACATCCATTTATCTCTTTTGTTTTATCTTTTCTTTGAACTATACATTGATTACAATCAAATCCACATATATTTTTACCTTCAAATTTTTTATCTACCTCTTCACATGATTTATCAAATATATATGCTAATCTCTGCATTCTTGTTTTTTTATTTAAAACATCCACTATTTTTTTTACATCTTCATTTTTGCCTTCATATATAAATTCTGTATTTTTATATATAATTCTTTTATATTTTTTATACAATTTGTACATCTCATCTAAATTTTCTGTATTTATTATTATTTGTTTCTTTTTCATTACTCCATCCCCAAATTATTCATTTATATTTCAAAATAATATATATTTTCTTGCATATCATAACCTATAATTTTATTGGTTACTACATCAATTAATTTTCCGCCCATATGTTTATAAAATTCATTAGATGGATTATTTACTAAACAACCTATGATCATATCCTTAAATCCTTTAGTAACTAAGACTTCTACTGCCTTATTAAAAAGCATTTTCCCATAGCCTTTTTTCTTTACTTTGTCCAATAAATATAAAGCTTCAAGTTCTCCTTTTCCTTCAAACTTTTTAATTCTAGATTTTCCTACAGACATCATTCCTACTGGTTCATTATTTACTTTTAAAATATATTTTTTCAAACCATTTTTCTTATCTTCTTCAAATTTATCAATTTGTCTTTTTATTGATTTTTCTATATTATTTGATACTTCTTCTAGAATTCTATCTTCTATTAATCCTTTATATGTTTCTTGCCATGCTCTAGTATTTACTTTTACATAATCCGGGATATCTTCAATTGTTATTTCCTTTATTTCCACTTTATCCATATTAAACTCCTTAAATTTTATCTTTATCAATCAAATCATATCTTTTAAAAATAGTAATTATCATGCTATATACAAGTTTTTTCCCTAATAGTTCTCTAAATTTTGTAGTTTTACTTTTTCCTTCTTCTCTTAATTTTTCTAATTCTTTTCCTAAATCATTATATCCTGTAATAATATCATTTAATGCTTTTTCAAATCGTTCTAATCTATCCAATTTTGCCTCCTATATTAATTCTTTATAATTATACTTTTAATATATCACATAAAAAAGAATTACTCTATAATTTTATATAAAGTAATTCTTAATATTTTAATCTATATATCTTACATAATCTTCCTTACGCTCTTTTGCTTCTCCAACTTCTTCTGGATAGCCTAAAATGCAATGACCTATTCCAACATAGTTTTCTGGTACATTCCATTCTTTTAACATTTTCTTTCCTTCTTCTGTTTCGAATTCTTCTTTTGCTCTATGTATCCAGCAAGAACCAATTCCTAAACTATGTGCTGCATTCATTAAATTTCCTAATACTAAACTTCCATCTTCTTTATATGTTCCTATATTTTTATCTGCTAAAACTATTAAAACTGTTGGGGCACCATAAAATGGATCTTTATCAACTCCCATTATTTTAGCATTTATTTTTGAAAGTTTTTCAATTTTTTCTTTATTTTGAAGAACTAAAATAATAGGAGATTGTCTTCCCATACCAGTTGGTGCATATTTTCCTGCCTCTAAAATAAGATTTAATTCTTCATTCTTTATTTGTTCCTTTTTATATTTTCTACAACTTCTTCTTTCAATTAAATTTTTGATAGTTTCGTTCATTTTATTACTTCCTTAATTTATATGATATTTTTTACCCATTCTTTTGCATTTTGTATATCATTTTTGTCCGGATGTGTTAATGCCTTATCAAAATTTTCTATACTAACTTTTAGATTTTTGTCATCTGGATGTTCTTTAATTAAGTTAACATATCTATCTTTTACTTGCATTGGCATTTTCCCTTGGCAGAAAAATTCTCCTAATATCTCATTTGAATCATCTATATTTGTTTTTATTCTTTCGAATAATCTATTAAAGTACTCTTCTGATCCGCCAAAACCTGCTGTTCCAAAATATGCAACTTTTGAATTTTTTATAGACTTCATAAAGTCAGCAATTTCTGTAGCACACATTCCTTTATCAGTCCATGAACCTATTATATATAAATCTGCTTGTATATTTTCTTTTGGCTCTCCAAAATAAACAAGTTGATTTGTAGGAATTTCTTCTTTTATTGCTTCTGCTAAAAGCTTTGTATTTCCTGTAATGCTTTTATATACTATTGCTATTTTCATAATTATGCCTCCTAATTCAACAAAAAGTCTAATACATTCATTCCAGTTGATGTATCTTGTCTATATAATTCTGTATATCCGCATTTAGTACATGATACTGTAATAAATTTTTTGTTTTGTACATCAAATATTTTTGCAAAATTCCCTCCTGTTGCTTGAAATTGATCTTTATCAAATTCTTCATTTCCACACTTTGGACATTTCCAATTTGCCATATTAATCACTCCTTTTATGAGATAATTTTACTAATAATTTTAAAATAATTCAATAGGAATTTAGGGACAGACCTAAAATCCCTATTTGTATGAAAGAAGCTGGCATTTCTGCCAGCTTCTTTTTCTTTTAATTGGTTTTACCCAATCATACCTAACAAACATGTTGGTTAATTTACACGTGATACATCCATGTATTTCTGAAGCACCGGATCTTCAAATCCCTCTAATTCAAACATCCATCCGCGAATATCACAAAAAGCTCTTTTTACTTTATAGTGATGACGCAATTCCAAATCTTTGGCCGGATTTAATGTGCCTTTTGGAATTTTTTTAGGATTCAGATCAACAATTACATATACATTTACCTGTACATATATCGCATCACCGCCAATATCAGAAATTTCAAACCACTGAGTATTAAAAGGCAATTGTTTACCCGACAATTTATAGTACGTGCCATAAATATCGTGAGCAAATTCTTTTACCACATACTCATGGTTTTCTTTTAACGTTAATGGATTGCCACGTTTTTTGTTTTTGCCTTTGACTCCAAAATCTTCTACATCAATATTAGTCCGAACAAAAACTTCCATAACTTTTTACCTTTGAGTTGAGCACTGCTCAACTCTCCTTTCTTTGTTATTTCAACATTTCGTTCATTTGATTATATCACTACAATATTAAATATACAATACAACTTATTATTAAAAAAATATATTTTCTTGTGAATCATCCGGGTGATTTAATTCATTTTCTAATTTTTCCCAAGGAAATAGTGGTGAATAATATTCTATATTTAATTTTAAGCATTCATCTTTAGTATATTTACCATTTTTGTTATAATATATTGCATTATCTTCATATATAGTTATATCCCTAAAATTTCTACTGTTAAATGCTTTTGCCAAACAAATATATAAAATTTTTGCTTTAGGATATTTATTTTTTATTGCATCAATACATATTTTTGCACTTTCCCCAGAACTATGTAATGCTTCTATTATTAAAAAAACCGGCTCATTTTTTTTAATACTTATTGAACCTAATGAATTTAACAACATCTCAGTTTTGCATTCACCATTATTATATTTTACATGTTTTACTTGCATAGGCAAAAATTTTACAATATTAAGCTTATTAGAAATATATACAGCTGGTATTGCCCCACTTCTTAATACTGGGCAAATAAAATCTATTTTTAAATTATTTTCTTTTATGTATTTCTCTAAATTATTACTCAATTTATCTATATAATTTATAAATTCTTCATGGCTCATCCTCTTATATTCTTTTTGCATATTTTTCACCTCGGTCATATATTATCACAGATATATCAAAAAAGAATAGGAATCGTCCTATTCTTTTTTTGATTTTGCTATTGCTTAATGTTTTGTTTAGTTTTCTAACAAAATTAATTATTCCACTTTCACTAAATCTATTCAATCTCATCATTACATTCTTCGAATTGAGAATTATATAGTCCTGCATAGAATCCATCTTTTACAAGTAATTCTTCATGTGTTCCTTGTTCTACAATATCACCATGGTTCATAACTAAAATTAAGTCTGCATTTTTTATTGTAGATAATCTATGTGCAATAATAAAACTTGTTCTACCTTTCATTAAGTTATCCATTGCTGATTGAATTTGTTGCTCAGTTCTTGTATCTATTGAGCTTGTAGCTTCATCTAAAATCAATATTTTAGGATCTGCTAAAATAACTCTCGCAATTGTTAATAATTGTTTTTGCCCTGCAGAAACATTACTTGTTTCCTCATTTAAATCTGATTTATATCCCTTTGGTAATGTTTTTATAAAATGATGTACATGTGCTGCTTTGGCTGCTTCAATTACTTCACTATCTGTTGCATCAGGCTTACCATATTTAATATTATCTTCTACACTACCACTAAATAACCATGTATCTTGCAAAACCATTCCAAACATTTTTCTTAGGTTTCCTCTTTCGAAATCTTTTATATTATGTCCGTCAACAGAAATTGAACCAGAGTTTACATCATAAAATCTCATTAACAATTTAACCATTGTAGTTTTTCCTGCTCCTGTAGGTCCAACAATAGCAATTTTTTGTCCATCTTTTACATTTGCACAGAAATCATTGATAATTGTTTTGTTTGGATCATATCCAAAATTAACATGATCAAATACAACATTTCCTTTTAATTTATCTGTATCTATATTACCTTTTGCTGTTTCTATTTCTTCTGGTTCTTCTAAGAACTCAAAAACTCTTTCTGCAGCAGCAATCATAGATTGTAATGTACCAGATATTTGTGCAATTTGTGTAATTGGTTGAACAAATTGTCTATTATATTGAATGAAACTTTGTATATCACCAACTGCAATTTTACCTTGAATTGTTAAATATCCACCTAAAATTGCAACCGCAACATATCCAACATTACCTATAAAGTTTGTTACTGGATGTATTAAACCAGATAAAAATTGTGATTTCCATGCTGATCTATATAATACATCATTTGCCTTCATAAATGTTTCTGTAGCTTTTTCTTCTCCATTAAAAGCTTTTACTATTGTGTGTCCACCATAAACTTCTTCTACTTGACCATTAACATGGCCTAAATAGTCTTGTTGTGCTTTAAAGTATTTTTGTGAATGTTTTACAATTAAAAAGCTTAAAAATGCTGTAACTGGTAATATTACTAATGAAACAACTGTCATAAGCCAGCTAATAGAAAACATCATTATTAAAATACCAATAATTGTACAAATAGAAGTTATAATTTGTGTAACACTTTGGTTTAAGTTTTGTGATACTGTATCTATATCATTTGTAATTATAGATAATACTTCACCATGAGTTCTTTTATCAAAATATTTCATTGGCAATTTATTTATTTTATGAACTAAATCTTTACGCATTTTGTATGTAATTTTTTGTGTTACTGTAGTCATTGTAAATCCTTGTATTAAAGAGAACAATGCACTTATAGCATATAAGCCTAACAGTGTAAGAAGTATAGTTCCAATCTTTCCAAAATCTATTCCAGAACCTCCAGAAATTTTATTAACAATACCATTAAATATTTCTGTTGTTGCATTACCTAAAATTTTTGGTCCTATAATAGAAAATATTGTACTTCCAACAGCAAATAAAATAACTATTATAATTGGTATTTTATATTGTGCCAAATAATTCTTTAACAGCTTTTTAGTAGTTCCTTTAAAATCTTTTGGTTTTTCTACTACTCTTCCAGCTCTTCTACCGCCTCCCATTGGAGGTCTAACATTTTTATTCTCTGCCATTTTCCAATTCCTCCTTTGAAAGTTGTGATAAAGCTATTTGTTGATAAGTTTCACATGTTTTCATTAATTCTTCATGTGTTCCTTTTCCTACAATCTTACCTTCATCTAATACTATAATTTGATCTGCATTCATAATTGTACTAATTCTTTGTGCAACTATTATTACAGTCTTATCCTTTGTACGTTTTGCAAGCTCTTCTCTTAAAATTTTATCAGTTTTAAGGTCTAATGCAGAAAAACTATCATCAAATACAAATATTTCTGGATCTATTGCAATAGCTCTTGCTATTGATAAACGTTGTTTTTGTCCACCAGAAACGTTTCCACCACCTTGTGCTATTGGTTCTTGGTATTTATCTTTTTTAGTTTCTATAAATTCTTCTGCTTGTGCAATTTGTGCAGCCTCTACCATTTTTTCATCTGAAATATTTTCATCTCCATATTTTATGTTAGACTCTATTGTTCCAGAGAATAATACTCCTTTTTGTGGTACGAAACCAATTCTTTTTCTTAATTCTTTTTGATTTGCATCTTTAATATTTACTCCATCTACAAGTAATTCTCCACCTGTTACATCATAAAATCTTGGAATTAAGTTTACTATTGTAGATTTACCACTACCAGTACTTCCAATTAAAGCTGTAGTTTCACCAGGTTTTGCAGTAAATGTTATATCAGATACAACTTCTGTGTCTGCATCTGGATAATGGAATGATACCTCTTTAAATTCAACATATCCTTTTTTGTCTTCTTTAAATGGTTTTGTTTCATCTTTATCTTTAATTTTTGGTTCTGTATCTATTACTTCATTAATACGACCCGCAGAAACAATAGCTCTTGGAAGCATTATAGATACCATAGAAATCATTAAGAATGCCATTACTATTTGCATTGTATATTGAATAAATGCCATTACATCTCCAACTTGCATTATTCCATCATTTACATTGTGTCCTCCAACCCAAACTATAAGTACTGTTATACAGTTCATTACAAACATTAGGGCCGGCATCATTATTGTCATTGCTCTATTTACAAAAACTTGAGTTTTCATCAAATCTAGATTAGCTTTATCAAACCTATTCTCTTCTCTTTCTTCTGTATTAAATGCACGTATTACTTGGCTTCCAGTTAATATTTCACGAGATACTAGGTTTAATTTATCTACTAATTTTTGTAAAATTTTAAATCTTGGTAATGCTACAATCATTAATGTTAAAACAATTATTATAATGCAAACAACTGCTAAACCAATTATCCAAGCCATAGATGCATCACTATTAAATAATACTCTAATAAATCCACCTATTGCTATTATTGGAGCATAAACAATTACTCTAAATAAAATTGTAAGTAACATTTGTATTTGTTGTATATCATTTGTTGTACGTGTAATTAATGATGCTGTAGAAAATCCATTAAATTCTTCTGTAGAAAAGCTTAATACTTTTTTGAATACTTTTTCTCTTAATGTTTTTCCTAATTTTGCAGCTACTCTAGATGAAAGTAACATTATTGTTACAGCTGAAATCATTGTAATTAGGGCAATACCTAACATTTGCAATCCAGAAATAAAAATATAATTGTTTTGAATATTATCAGTATTTGCTCCTAAATATTGATATTGTAATTTAACTTCTTGTATTGCTGCTTGTTCTATCATAGAATCTGATAAATTATTAATCATAGTATCAATTGTATTTGGTAATTCTGATTCAATTGTATTCATAAGTTCTACTTTTTGTTCTTCTGGCATAGCACTTATTATCTCAGTTAAAGACATATTTTCCATAACTGCTTTTTGTGCATCAGGAATATTTTCTAACATAGAATCTTTTATTTTATTAGAAGTTTCTTCATTTGATACCATTCGATTTATAAGTAGTCCATTTATTAAATCAATATTTAATTTACCTTTTTCTATATTGCTAATATCATTTAGCTTGTATGTATTTCCATCTTCTGATAATGTATATGAATTTAATATATTATCATCATTTTCTGTAAATTCTAACATTAAATCCATATTATCTTTACTAACTTCTTCTGGAGCTTCCAATGAAGAAAGTGCAAGTAAAGGTTTAGCTATAGCTTGATTTAAGCTGTCTTGTTCTTCTTCATTTATATCTTTTAATTTATATACTTCTTGATTTGCGATTTCTGGATAATCTTTAACAGCTTTGTCATAACTTTTGCTATCCTTAGAAATTAATTCATAGTCATTAAGTATTTTTTCGTCATCATTTGTGAACTTTAAAAGACTATCCATTTGATTTTTAGCTATGTATTCTGGTGCAGAATTTTCTATACCACCTTGCTGAATACCAATATTAACAATTTTAGAAGTATATGTTGGTAATGCTAAGTCTGTAGCAGCTTGAACACATAAAAGTATAACAATGGCTATTACAGAAATAGCAGATTCTTTTAAGTTCTTTAATACTTTTAACATTGCTTATTCTCTCCTTTTCCGACATTTTTGAACTTTAGGGACGGTCCTTAAAGTTCAAATTTTATGTATACTATAAATTTAATTAAACTAAAATATATATTTTTTAGTTAATTATTAATAGTATTTATTAAATATGTTTATTTTTGAATTCCATTTTTCAAAAATTCTATTTCCTTTAAAAAGTCTTTTCTTGCTTCATCTAAATCATTACATTTAAATGATGCAACTATTCTTCTTCTAGTAATTGCAAATAACATTTCAATTACTAATTTAAATTCTTCCTCGTTTTTTACATTTAAAATATCCTTGTTTTTACTGTACAATTCATATAATGTTTGTTCTATTTTGTTTTTTGTTACATCTTTTTTTATAAGCATTAAGTTGTCACTTGTTTTTACATTTTCAAATATCTGTCTAAAAAATTTGTTATTTTTCCTCACTTTGCCGACTTGTATTAAATGATCATATATATTAATAAAAATATTTATAATATTACCATTTTCACGTTCTATCATATCGAATAAATTTTTTTGCATATTACCAATTTTTAGTGTCATAAGATATTCAAATAAATCTTGTTTGTCTTCAAAATATTGATAAAAACTTCCTCTTGCTATTTCAGCATCTTCAACAATATTCTTTATTGATGCTTGTTCCAATGGTACTCTTGCAAATTCCTTATTTGCAGCTTTTAAAATCTTATTTTTCTTTTCCTCTGACAAATTAAAGAATGTATTGGTTGGCATTTTTTCCTCCTTTCATTTGTATTATATTCATAATTCTAAAATTTTGATTAGTTTATTTGGTGTCTTTTCTGTTTATTTTGCTTTACAAATTTTATTTCAAAAATGACACTGTATCATATATTATATATGACACAGTGTCATTTGTCAATCTGGCTTTTGTGAATTCTTTGTGAACATTTTTTGTATAGGAAAACCGCCAATTTTTTAAGTATACAAAAATGCCGAAGTTACCTATGCCTGTGCAATTGCAAGGCAATCTGTACATGTGGCAAAGCCACTTTTCTTATTAAATAATAAATACTTTATTCCACATATTTTTTAACGTTTTGGTATTGCCTATAAACATTTTTATGCATTATGTATACAAAATGAACTTTAAGGACCGTCCCTAAAGTTCATTTTCGCTTAAAACCAAGTTCTGGAACATGTTTCCGCGTTCTTCAAAGTTTTTAAAAAATCCATAGCTTGCTGCTGCTGGTGATAGTAAACAACTTGTTCCTTTTTTTGTTACTTCTTTTGCTTTATCTACAGCCTCTTCTAAATTATTTACTAAAAAGCATTTTTTTGTATTCCCTTTTTCTTGTAGTTCGCGATATATTCTTGTCCCAGTGTCTGGCATTAAAATTATATTTTCTAATTCTTTCTCTTCTATAATAAAATCTTCTAAACTAGAGTAATCTATTTTTCTATCCATTCCTCCTAATATTAAGGTATTTACATCTTTTAATGCTTTTACTCCCTCTATTGTAGTTTCTCCTATTGTAGAAATTGAATCATCATAATATTTTACTCCATCTTTTGTAGTTACATATTCTAGCCTATGCGCTAAGCCTTTAAATTCCTTTAGAACTGTTTTAAATTCTTTATTTGATAAATTATATATCTCATTGCAAATATAGTATGATACTGCAATGTCGAAGAAATTATGCTCTCCTACTAAGTTTGTTTCATCTTCTAAAATTTGAACACTATTATTTTCTGTTGTTATAGTTCTATCTTTTATATAATCATTTATGCAGATATTATTTTTTATATTGCTGTGAATATATTTTTTGCAGGTTTCTCCATAAATAAATATATCATCATCTTTTTGAAATTTGTTTATATTAAGTTTTGCTTTAATATAATTTTCAAAAGTTTTGTAATGATCTAAGTGATCTGGATATAAATCTAATATTACTGCAATATGTGGTGAATATCTTATAAATTCTAGTTGATGACAACTAAGCTCAAATACAATTTTTGTGTTTTCATCTATTTCATTTATAGCATTAAAACATGGAATTCCAATATTTCCTACTAAGACAGTGTTTGGATAATATCTTTTTAAAATAGTATAGGTAAGACTTGATGTTGTACTTTTTCCTTTAGTTCCAGTTATTCCAATTATTTGTTTAGATAAAATTTTTATAAATTCTTCTGTCTGTGAAGTTAGTTTATTTGCGTTTACTATAGATGCATCTGCAACTATTCCTGGGCTTTTAAATATTAAGTCATATTTATTTAAATCCTCAACTTCATTTAATTTTTTAGCACCTTCTATTTCTTGAAATTCTTTTTTCTCTAAAATAGCTAATTCTTTGCATTTTATATTATTGTTTTGTATAAATTGTAAAGTAGATATTCCTTCTTTACCAAGTCCCCAAATTGCTATTTTTTTATTTTCTAAATCTTGTTTAAATTTGTCTAGTATTGTATTTTTCATATTATCTCACTCTTCTTTAACATTTCTTTGTAATGCATAGGAACATTATTCTCTGCATTATAAAATGTATCATATGTATTTTCTTTATTTTTATATTCCTCAAATTTTTTGGTAGTTTTATAATATTTATATAATAATGGTAATTCTTCATCATTATTTTCATATTTTTTTATTGTTTCACAAATTGCTGTATTAACTTCATCTCTGGATCCAACACATTCAAAAGGTTTATTTTTTTGTATTCCAGAAAGCATTTCCATTGTTTCTTTTAAACTTTCTTTTTCTAATAAATCTTCTCCAAATATATTTATCATATCTTCTTTTTTCATAAATGGAGACAAAATTATATATACAAATAAACATTTTGGGCAATTTGCACACCATTTATTTTCTTTGCTTCCAACATTACAACTTTTAAATATTTTATAAAAATCAGGTAATTTTGCAAAATGTTTTGCTATTTGATATTCACTAATTGGTCTTAGTAAACTAAAATATTCTATTCCTTCTAAAATATTTTCTTTTACATATTCATTAAAATCTTGTTCAAATTCATAACTTTTTGAATATTGATGATTTACTTCTTCTTGATATATTGTAGATTCATTTGCACTTGCTTCATTTGATAATACTATGTATTTTTTCTTGTTTAAATATGCAACTATAAGTGCTGAAAAAGCTACAATTGATGAAAATGGTGTATGTCCATTTAAATATCCTTGTTTATTTAGTTCCAACATATTTTTGTCCAATGTCCTTTTTACATAGCATCTTTTATCTTCACCATAACCAGCAACTTCTGCAGTTTCCTCTGTTGCTCCTCTTGGATTTATTACATAACACATGTTATCCTTAAAATCATCTTTAATTACATCTAATGTAACAATGGAGTCTTTACCTCCACCAATTGGAACTAATGCACCTGTAAATTCTTGTTTTATATCATTTATCGCATTAGTGCTAAATTTTTGTAACTTGGTTATTCCTGAAGTTATATTCATAAATTCTTCTATATTTGTTTTTATATTGTTTTTATAAAAGAATTCCCCTAGACCATAGAAATATAATTTTTTCCACCAATTTATTTGTTTTTGATTTAGATATATATTTTTTACAGTTACATGTGGTGAACAAGTTATTTTCCAATAACTTACAAGTTCTACCATTCCTAAATTAAATACCATATTTTCTAGCAATTTTAAATTTGGCTTCTCTTCTAAGCTAATATTCATTTTTGGAATTGTCCATGTTGGATTAAACTTTGAAAGTCCTACTATCTCAAATTCATAAGTTATTTTATATTCATTTTCATTTTCTTCTATTTTATACCAGTTATATGAAAATTCTGGATATTTTTCTCTTAATTCTAAAAAATTCATTTTTATCTCCTTTCGGAATTTTGAGATATTCCTTTTTTCTACTATGTTATTATATTGTAATTAACTTCTAAAAGCAACTATTTTAAATATCCGAAAGTTAAAAGATGTCCCTTACTCTAAAGGACATCTTTAACTTTAAATTATCTTTATAAATTTATTTTTTCCAAATTGTAATATTTTTTCTTTTGGTTCTATGGTACAACCTATATCTTCTATAGTTTCACCATTCACTTTTACACCTTTACCTATAACCATTCTTTTAGCTTCACTTTTAGAGGATGCAAATCCAACTTTTACAAGTAAATCACAAATATTTATTTTATCATTATTTTCAATATTAAATTCTTTTATATCTTCTGGTATACCACCTTTTGCTACTTGATTATATCTTTCTTCTGCAATAGCAATTTTATCTTCGCCATGGTACATTTTTATGATTTCTTCTGCATATTTTTTATGAGCTTTTACTACATCTTCCTTTATCCATTCTTCTGCAATCTTGATGTCTATATCTGTTGTTAATCTAAAATATTCCATTAAAACTTCATCTGGAATTTTCATCGCTTTTTCATACATTACTTCTGGACTTTCATCAATTCCAATATAATTATCCAATGATTTACTCATTTTTTCTTTTCCATCTAAGCCGACTAGTAATGGAAATGTTAAAACAACTTGTCTTTCTTGACCATAATCTTTTTGAAGTTCTCTTCCTACTAAAAGGTTAAAAGTTTGATCTGTTCCACCAATTTCTATATCTGCATTTAATGCTACAGAGTCATATCCTTGCATTAAAGGATATAAAAGTTCATGCATAGATAGTGGTAAATTGTTTTCATATCTATTTTTAAAATCATCTCTTTCTAAAATTCTAGCAACTGTATATTTGCTTGTTAATTCAATAATATCTTTAAAATTCATTTTGGAAAGCCATTCTGAATTATATGCAATTCTTGTTTTATCTTTATCCAATATCTTTGTTACTTGATTAAAATATGTTTCTCCTGCTTTTCTAGTTTGTTCAAATGTTAGCGCTGGTCTTGTTTTACTTTTCCCTGATGGATCACCAATCATTCCTGTAAAATCACCTATAACAAATACTACTTCATGTCCCATTTCTTGAAATGTTTTTAATGCCCTTAAAACAACTGTATGTCCTAAATGCAAATCCGGTCTTGATGGATCTGCTCCAAGTTTTATTGTTAGTTTTCTTCCACTTTTTAATTTTTGTTCTAATTCCTCTTCTGAAAAAATATCTACTGCTTTTCTTTTTATCAAATCTAATTTATCATCCATATTAATACTCTCTCCATTCTATTTAAAATTTTTGATTATATTATATGAATTTTCGTAGAAGAACCCGTGGATTATTGTTTTCATTCTAAACCATTGGGTCATAGCATCACCTCCTAAAAATTATGGTTTCTATGTAATATATGAACCGATAGTATATTTTATTTATTTCGCATAAAATCTAACAAAATCAAAAAACACGTCTCCTTAAAGGACGACGTGTCGTGGTACCACCTTTATTTACAATTTAATAATTGCCTCATTCAAGCTTATCGTAGCTACACGTTAATTACTATAAGAAATGTAATTCGTAAATTTATATTCTAGCAATTTCCACCAAACATTGCTTCTCTATTAGTTACTATAAATTACTACTCGGTCTCTTTTTAAAACGCAATTAAATTTAGTTGTATTAATATTATATCTGTTATTATCAGAATTTGCAAGGCTTTTTACGATTTTTGAACTTTAGGGACGGTCCTTAAAGTTCAAATTTTATGTTTACTGATTAATAGTTTGGCTTTAATCATAAAATTTATTAGTTATTTTAATATTTTTAAAAATAGGGATTTTAAGGACCGTCCCTTAATCCCTATTTGCAGACTAAATTTCTATTTTATCTAAATATTCCTTGGCACTTTTATCATTAAATTTATCTACCAATTCTTTAAATATTTCATATGCTTTTTGATGATTTTGTTCAACATATTGACCATAATAGTACATTTTTGCTAAATTTTCTCTACCTATTCTATATGCTAATTCATTTATTTTTTCCATTTCTGGCTTTGCTAATTCTAAAAATATTTTATATGCTTTTTCATAATCAGCATTTACATAATCACCATAATAATACATAACACCTATATATGCTTTAGCTAATTTTGAATCTTCTTCTTCAACTAGTTCTTTAAAAAGCTCATATGCTTTTTTAGGATTTCTTTCTACATATATTCCAAAATAATACATATTTGCTAAAAATTCTTTTGCTTCATTATCATTGTATTTATCTACTAATTCCTTAAAATAGTTATATGCTTTTTCATAATCTTTTTCTACATATTCACCCAAATAATACATTTTCCCTAAATAATATTTGGCATCTTTATAATCATTTTCTTTTACTAATCTGCTAAATATTTTGTAAGCTTTTTCATAACTTTTTTCTACATAATCTCCAAAGTAATACATTAGTCCTAGATAATACCTGCTAATTTTACTATCAGTCTTTTCTATAACATCTTTAAAATAATTATATGCTTTTTCGTAATCTTTTTTTACATATATAGCAAAATAATACATTTTTCCTAGATATTCTTCTGCATAGATGTCATTATATTTATCAGCTAATTTCTTAAAATAGTTATATGCTTTTTCGTAATCTTTTTCTACATATCTTCCATAATAATACATCTCACCTAAATAAAACATAGAATCTTGATCATTATATTTATCAGCTAATTCCTTAAAATAGTTATATGCTTTTTCGTAATCTTTTTCTACATATCTTCCGAAATAATACATTTGACCTAAATAGAATTTAGAATCTTTATCATCATATTTATCTACTAATTCCTTAAAATAGTTATATGCTTTTTCGTAATCTTTTTCTATATATCTTCCAAAATAATACATTTGACCTAAATAGAATTTAGAATCTTTATCATCATATTTATCTACTAATTCCTTAAAATAGTTATA
>CALXVT010000005.1 GCA_944392175.1 uncultured Clostridia bacterium | reverse complement strand
TCTGTTCTTTTTGCGTAATACACCTTAATTACATTTTCTTCTGCATTTGCAGATATTGTTAATGGTAAATTCTCTGTTTTTTCTAGCTTATATCCTGTTATATTTTTGTCTTCATATTCTGTTATTTTCTCTTTAAATGTTGCTTCATATTCTTCGGTATTATCTTCATTAATATTACCATCATAATAATATTCTACTCTGTATTTTATGTCTGTTTTCTTTTCATAGTAGAAGTTTATTACATTATTTTCTACTCCTATTGTTATTTCTACTTGTGTTGGCTCTTGTGCATTATATCCTGGTATTTCTATTGCTTCTTCTGTTATAGATTCTTTGAATGTTTTATTTCCCACTGTTTTAGTTTTTGCTAATTCTTCATCTGTTCCTTTTTCCAAGTATCTTACTGTATAACTTAAATCTGTTCTCTTTGTATAATAAAAGTTTATTTCATTGTTATCTACTCCTATTGTTATCTTCTGTGAATCTTCTGCTACTTTGTTATATCCTTCAATATCAATAGGCTCTTCTACAATAACTTCATTAAATGTAACATCATTTACAACTTTACTTTCATGAAGTTTATTATCACTATCTTGTTCGTAATAATTTACTGTATAGCTTAAATTTGTACGTTTTATATAATATACTTTTATTACGTTTTCTTCTGCATTTGCAGATATTGTTAATGGTAAATTCTCCACTTTTTCTAGTCTATATCCTGTTATATTTTTATCCTTGTAATTTTCTATTACGTCTTGATATGTCGCTGCATATTCTTCTGTATTTTCTGCATTTATTTTACCATCATAGTAATATTCTACTTTGTATTTAAATGTATCTTTTACGTAATATACTTTGATTACATTTTCTTCTTCATTTGCTCCTATTGTTAATGGTAAATTTTCTGTCTTTTCTAGTTTATATCCTGTTATATTTTTGTCTTCATATTCTGTTATTTCATCTCGGTATGTTGCTGTATATTCTTCGGTATTTTCTGCATTTATCTTACCCTCATAATAATATTCTACTCTATATTTTATATCTGTTTTCTTTTCATAGTAGAAATTTATTATGTTATTTTCTACTCCTATTGTTATTTCTACTTGTGTCGGATCAATTTTATTATATCCTGGTATTTCTATTGCTTCTTCTGTTACAGAGTCTTTAAATGTTTTATTTTCAACAACTTTTGCTTCTGATAATTCTTCATCTGTTCCTTGTTCTAAGTATTTTACTGTATAGCTTAAATCTGTTCTCTTTGTATAATAGAAGTTTATTACATTATTTTCTTCTTTTATTGTTATTTTTTGTGAATCTTCTGATACTTTATTATATCCTTCTATATCCACTGGTTCTTCTGTTATCTCTTGATTATATGTAACTCCATCTACTTCTTTGCTTTCTATTATTTTATTTTCTGTATCTTTTTCATAATAGTTTACTACATAACTTAAATCTGTTCTTTTTATGTAATATACCTTTATTACGTTATTTTCTGGATTTTCTGTTATTGTTAATGGTAAATTCTCTACTTTTTCTAGTCTATATCCTGTTATGTTTTTATCTTCATAGTTTCCTATTACTTCTTGATATGTTGCTGAATTCTTTTCTGTATTTTTTTCATTAATTTCACCACCATAGTAATATTCTACCCTGTATTCAAATACATCCTTTACGTAATATACTTTTATTACGTTTTCTTCCACATTCTCGCTTACTGTTAATGGTAGATTTTCTACTTTTTCTAACTTATATCCTGTAATATTTTTATTTGGATATGTATTTATTGCTTCTCCATATGTTGCCTCTATTGTTTCTGTCTTCTCATTATCAATTTTGCCATTATAGTAATATTCTATAGTATATCCAAACACATCTTTTACATAATATACTTTTATAACATTTGTTTCTGAATTTTCTGTTATTGTTAATGGTAAATTCTCTGTTCTAGCTAGTTTGTAACCCGTTATGTTTTTATCTTCATAAGTTTTTATTACATCTTGATATGTTGCAGTAAATTCTTCTGTATTCTCTTCATTAATTTTACCATCATAGTAATATTCTACTCTGTATTTAAAAGTATCTTTTACGTAATATACCTTAATTACATTGTTTTCAGAATTCTCACTAACTGTTAATGGTAATTTCTCTGTTTTTTCTAACTTATATCCAGTTATATTTTTATCTTCATATTTTGTTATTTTATCTTGGAATGTTGATGTATATTTTTCTGTATTTTCTGCATTTATTTTGCCATCATAATAATATTCTACTGTGTATTCAAAAGTATCTTTTACATAGTATACTTTGATTACATTTTCCTCTTCATTTGCAGATATTGTTAATGGTAAGTTTTCTGTCTTTTCTAGCTTATATCCTGTTATATTTTTATCTTCATATTCTGTTATTTCATCTTTAAATGTTGCTTTATACTCTTCTGTATTAGCATCATTTATTTTACCATCATAATAATATTCTACTTTATATTTAATATCTGTTTTCTTTTGATAATAGAATACTATTTCATTTTTATTTACTCCTATTGTTATTTCTACCTGTATTGGCTCTATTTTATTATACCCTGGTATTTCTACAGCATCTTCTGTTACAGAGTCTTTAAATGTTTTATTCCCTACTGTTTTAGTTTTTGCTAATTCTTTATCTGTTCCTTGTTCTAAGTATTTTACTGTATAGCTTAAATCTGTTCTCTTTGTATAATAGAAGTTGATTTCATTGTTAGCTACTCCTATTGTTATCTGCTGTGAATTTTCTGATACTTTGTTATATCCTTCTATATCAATAGGCTCTTCTACAACAACTTCATTAAATGTAACATTATTTACCACTTTGCTTTCATGAAGCTTATTTTCACTATCCTGTTCGTAATAATTTACTGTATAACTTAAATCTGTTCTTTTTACATAATATACTTTTACTACGTTTTTCTCTGGATTTTCTGTTATTGTTAATGGTAAATTCTCTGTTTTTTCTAATTTATATCCTGTTATGTTTTTATCTTCATATTCTGTTATTTTGTCTTGATATGTTGCTGTATTTTCTTCTGTATTTTTCTCATTTATTTTACCATCATAGTAATATTCTACTTTGTATTTAAATGTATCTTTTACGTAATATACCTTAATCACATTTTCTTCTTCATTTGCAGAAATTGTTAGTGGTAAATTCTCTGTTTTTTCTAATTTATAACCTGTTATATTTTTATCTTTATATTCTGTTATTTTATCTTGGTATGTTGCTGTATATTCTTCTGTGTTTTCTTCATTAATATTACCTTCATAATAATATTCTACTCTATATTTAATATCTGTCTTCTTTTGATAATAGAATATTATTTCATTTTTATTTACTCCTATTGTTATTTCTACCTGTGTTGGATCTATTTTATTATATCCTGGTATTTCTATTGCTTCTTCTCTTACAGAGTCTTTAAATGTTTTATTTTCAACAACTTTTGTTTCTGCTAATTCTTCATTTGTTCCTTGTTCTAAGTATTTTACTGTATAGCTTAAATCTATTCTCTTTGTATAATAGAAGTTTATTACATTGTTTTCTTCTTTTATTGTTATCTTTTGTGGATCTTCTGATACTTTATTATATCCTTCAATATCCACTGGCTCTTCTGTTATTTCTTGATTAAATGTAACTCCTTCTACTTCTTTACTTTCTATTATTTTATTTTCTGTATCTTTTTCATAGTAGTTTACTACATAACTTAAATCTGTTCTTTTTACATAATATACCTTAATTACATTTTCTTCTTCGTCTGCAGAAATTGTTAATGGCAAATTCTCTGTTTTTTCTAATTTATATCCAGTTATATTTTTATCTTCATATTCTGTTATTTCCTCTTTAAATGTTGCTTTGTACTCTTCTGTATTATCGTCATTTATCTTACCATCATAATAATATTCTATTCTGTATTTTATATCTGTCTTCTTTTCATAGTAGAAGTTTATTATATTATTTTCTATTCCTATTGTTATTTCTGCTTGTGTTGGTTCTTGTGCATTATATCCTGGTATTTCTATTGCTTCTTCTGTTACAGAATCTTTATATGTTTGTTTATCTACTGTTTTACTTTCTGCTATTGGTGTCTCTGTTCCTTTTTCTAGATAATTTACTGTATAACTTAAGTCTGTTCTCTTTGTATAATAGAAGTTTATTACATTGTTTTCTTCTCCTATTGTTATTTTTTGTGAATCTTCTGATACTTTATTATATCCTTCGATATCCACTGGTTCTTCTGTTATTTTTTGATTAAATGTAACTCCTTCTACTTCTTTACTTTCTATTATCTTATTTTCTGTATCTTTTTCATAGTAGTTTACTACATAACTTAAATCCGTTCTTTTTACATAATATATTTTTATTACATTGTTTTCTTCTTTTTCTGTTATTGTTAATGGCAAATTCTCTGTTTTTTCTAATTTATATCCTGTTATGTTTTTATCTTCATATTCTGTTATTTTATCTTGATATATTGCTGTATACTCTTTTGTTCTTTCTTCATCAATTTTCCCATCATAGTAATATTCAACTGCATATTTAAATGTATTTTTTACGTAATATACCTTAATTACATTTTCTTCTTCGTTTGCAGATATTGTTAATGGTAGATTTTCTGTTTTTTCTAGCTTATATCCTGTAATATTTTTGTTTTCATATTCTGTTATTTCATCCTTAAATGTTGCTGTATATTCTTCTGTATTTTCTGCATTTATCTTACCATCGTAATAATATTCTACTCTATATTTTATATCTGTTTTCTTTTCATAGTAGAAATTTATTATGTTATTTTCTACTCCTATTGTTATTTCTACTTGTGTTGGATCCACTGCATTATATCCTGCTATTTCTATTGCTTCTTCTGTTACAGAATCTTTATATGTTTTATTTCCCACTGTTTTAGTTTTTGCTAATTCTTCATCTGTTCCTTTTTCCAAGTATCTTACTGTATAACTTAAATCTGTTCTCTTTGTATAATAAAAGTTTATTTCATTGTTATCTACTCCTATTGTTATCTTCTGCGAATCTTCTGATACTTTGTTATATCCTTCTATATCAATAGGCTCTTCTGTAACAACTTCATTAAATGTAACATTATTTACCTCTTTGCTTTCATGTAGTTTATTCTCACTGTCTTGTTCGTAATAATTTACCGTATAACTTAAATCTGTTCTTTTAATATAATATACCTTAATCACATTTTCTTCTTCGTCTGCAGAAATTGTTAATGGCAGATTTTCTGTTTTTTCTAGTTTATATCCAGTTATATTTTTGTCATCGTAATTTTTTATTACTTCTTGATATATTGCTGTATTTTCTTCTGTATTTTTCTCATTTATTTTACCATCATAGTAATATTCTACTTTGTATTTAAATGTATCTTTTACGTAATATATGTTTATTCGATTATTTTCCGCATTTTCAGTTATTGTCAATGGTATATTTTCTGTCTTAGATAAAACATATCCTGTTTTTACCTTATCTTCGTAATTTGTAATTTTCGTTCCCCAAGTTGCAGATAAATTACTAGTTAGAGTATCGTCTTTTATTCCATCGTAGAAATAATTTACAGTATAATCATATTTTTTTAATTTATAATAATATGTTACTTCTGTTGGTGTTTCTTCAAATTTTCCTTGTGCATTTGCTGGGATTTCTACTAACTCATAATTATGTTTAACATTTTCTGCTTCGCTAGTTATATAATCTTCCCCTTGTCTTCCCTCTACTAATACATCTTGAATTTCTTTTCCATCTTCATTCGGAACTTTATCTCTAGTATTTGTTCCATCAGAATTTTGAATATAGTAATGCACTATTACTTTTCCATATCTACTAATATTAGTTATTGTTCCATTTTCTTGATCTATATTCCCTTTATCATAAAATTTATTATCCAAATCTGCTTCATCTATTGTATAATTTATCTCGTTACCATTTGAATCATATTTTGGCACAATAAATTCATGATTCCAATCAGAATCTTCATTTACTTTTGATTCTGCAACTACATTGTTTCCATTTTTAACTTGGACTGTTACATTTTCTGGCCTTTTACCGGATTCATTTTCATTATCATCCCAAATTATTCTTGCTGGTATAGTTATATTTTCATTTGGAACTTCAAATGTATTTGTTATTATATAACCTTCTTGCATACTTCCAGTATTATTTGTTTGTTTATAAAATTTATTTGTTGTTACCTCTTCTACTGTATAATTTATTTCATTTCCTTTTGAATCATATTTAGGTAAATCAGTAAATGTATATGTCCAGTTTTCTGTACTTTTTAAATTGTATGATTTTGTATTTCCTCCTCCTTGGATTTTAACAGTTACTTGGCTAGGTCTCTTATCACTTTGACTTTGAGTATCTTCCCAATTTTTTGTTACTCTTACATTTACTTTTTCATCTGGGACACTAAATGTATTAGTAATTGTATATCCTTGCTCAATACTTCCTGTTATTTTTCCTGTTGAATAAAATTTCAAATCATCTTGATCTAATTCTTGTTCTGACACATTATAATTTATCTCGTTTCCATCTTCGTCTTTTTTAGGAAGATTTGAAAATGTGCATGTCCAGTTACTTGATGAACTTATTTGTTGTCTTTCTATTTCATTTTGTCCATTTTTTAATATTATTTCTAACGCATCCGGTCTTTTTTGTGCTGAATTTCCATTATCATTCCATTGTTTGGTAACTTTTATATCTATTTTTTCTTCTATATATTGACTTACCTTTATTAATACAGCTCCATTTGGATTGATTGTTTCTCCATTTCCTAAATCTATTTTTGAACTAGTAGATTTTCCTGCAATTAATATTCCTCCATCTCTAGTTGATTTCATTTTTGCTATAGTATCACTTGAATTTCCTCCTATTACTTTTGATAATTCTACTTCCCCGTTATCCGAAAATTGGATTAGCATAATATCTGAATTACCAGTGCTAGTTATATTTATTCCATTTCCTAAATCTATGCTATTATAAAAATCTCCTCCTGCAATAATTTTTCCATCATCTCTTACTAGGACCATATCAATACTATCTGAACCGATTGAACCAATTGATTTAGCCCATACAATATTACCATTTTTATCATATTTAATTATAAAACCATCGCTTGATCCTTTGTTTTCTAAATTATATCCACCATCTAAATATAAATTATCAGATTCAAAATATCCTCCTACTACTATTCCCCCATCAACTGTTGTTGCAGCAGAATTCACAACATCATATTCTGATCCACCGTATGTTTTAACAAAATTTATATCTCCATTACTATCACATTTTATAACTATTCCATCATTACTACCTTGTTTATAAATGCTTTGACCATTTGATAATTGTAAATTGCTACTATATTCTCCTGTAATCAAATATTCTCCGTTTGAATTTTGAGTTATAGAATTGATATCTGAAAAACTTCCCGTAGCTAGCTGTTTACTCCATTGAAAATTTCCATTAGAATCATATTTTATAAGTAAAAGTCTATTAGAAGAACCATAAATACTATTACCATCAATATTTATATTACTACTGCTTGTAATTAATGAAACTAAGAATCCATTATCATTTGTAGTTACTATTTCATCAATTAAAGTTGATGAATTACCTCCTATATGTGATATCCAATCTATCTCCCCATTTTTAGTGTATTTTATTACTATACCATCATTACTTACTGCTGAGTTTAGATTACCATTTGAACTAGCATTTGTAATAGTTTCGTTGCCAACAGTAATTTGTGAACTCATAAAATCTCCAGCTACTATATAACCACTATCATTAGCAAGATCCATTGTATAAATCCAATCAGAAGATGCTCCACCATATGATTTCGCCCATTCCACTTCTTTATCAGAATTATATTTTACAACAAATCCATCACTTGATCCATTTGATGTTATACTTATTCCATTTCCAAAATTTACAGTGCCAGAGAACATTCCTCCTGTAATAAGTCCTCCATCATCTGTTTCACTTCCACCATAAATTGTTACATTTCCTACGCTAACTCCCCAGTCTCCTTTCCAGTTAATTTCAACGCTTGCCATTGTTGATACAGCAGCATTATAAATCTGTTTTGCAATTGAAATTTTTTCAGATGATTGAGTAATTTCTTCCGTGTTGGCTACATTTGATTCTTTAATTATATCAGCTGTTATTAAATCCTTCTTAATTGTTTCTTTTAATCCTGTATTTAATAGCATTACCAAAACTCCTACCAATACACTTATTGCTAGGATAACCAAATTTCTTTTTCTAAAAATATTTACGCCTTTCAATTGTTTTCCGATAAAATTCACCTTATCTTTTTTCTTTTCATATGAAAAAGTTGCAGTATCAGAAATTTTACTTAATTTTTTATCTTTCTTTTTGAAATTCGGTAGTTTCATAGTACTGCCTCCATAATTTCCTTCTAATATTTAGTAATAATTATAATTAAATATAGCATATTTAATAAATATTCGACATGGGCAAATTGGCCATATAATACAACTTAAACATCTACATCTTACGGAAATTCTTTTTACCCTTTTTTTACAATTAAATAACTTTTTTATTAAATTTTATTAAAAATACTGAAATATATTAAATCACAGTAACTTTTTATTTTTTTACAAATTCATCTTCAAATTACCTCTTTTTAATTTCATATACTTATTTTTCAATATATAAATCCTTATAATATTGAGTATCCCTAAATTTTTTTCATACAAATATCAAAAGGTGAAAAGCTATTTCTGTCTAATAGTTTTTCACCTTTTTTTATTTAAATTAATAATTCGTCAATTTTCTATACAACAAAAAAACGAATACATTGCCATTCCCCAATTTAAACAACGTATTCGACATACATATAAATATGTACAATAATATTATTATATACATTTATTTTCATTTTTCAAGCTTTTTCTCTCGTCCTTTTTCGACAAAAATCTACATGTTCTATTTACTAAATATATATTGCTCCTCTATCTTAATATATAGATACTAAAAAGTGGAAAACTATTTTTTATTTTATAGTTTTCCACTTTTTGTACAATATATTAGATTTTTAAAAAAATCATTTTAAGACAATTATCTAATTTCTATTCACCTTCAAAAATTTTATCAAATTCGTCTCCATCGATTTTTTCTTTCTCTATTAATACTTTTGCAACTGCATGTAATTTATCTATATGTTCACTTAAAATCTTTGTTGCTCTTTCATATCCAGCATCAATAATCTTTTTAACTTCTTCATCAATTATTGCTGCTGTTTCTTCAGAATAGTCTTTAGCATGTGCTAAATCTCTTCCTAAAAATACCTCTTCTTGATCTGCTCCAAATGTAATTGTTCCAACTCTATCACTCATACCATATTTTGTTACCATTGCTTTAGAAATTTGTGTTGCTCTTTCTATATCATTACTTGCTCCTGTAGATATATCATCTAAAATTAATTTTTCTGCTACTCTACCACCTAATAATGATACAATATTTTCTTCCATTTCTGTTTTAGATACAAATGATTTATCTTCTGTTGGTCTATACATTGTATATCCACCAGCCATACCTCTTGGTACTATAGATATTTGATGTACTTTATCTTGTGTTGGTAAATATCTACTTACAACTGCATGACCTGCTTCGTGATATGCTACTAATTTATTTTCTTTTTCACTTCTTACTCTTGTTTTCTTTTCAGGTCCCATAGTTACTTTAACCATAGCATCTTCTATTTCTTTCATACCTATACTTTGTAGGTTTCTTCTTGCAGCAAGTAATGCTGCTTCATTTAATACATTCTCTAAGTCTGCTCCTGCAAATCCTGATGTGTTTCTTGCTATTGTTTTTAAGTCTACATCTTCTGCTAGTTTTTTCTTTCTAGAATGTACCTCTAATATTTGCTCTCTAGCTTTAACATCTGGTGCAGAAACTACTATTTGTCTATCAAATCTTCCTGGTCTTAATAATGCTTTATCTAATACATCTGGTCTGTTTGTTGCTGCAAGCACTATAACACCTTCGTTTGTTCCAAATCCATCCATTTCTACTAATAATTGGTTTAATGTTTGTTCTCTTTCATCATGTCCTCCACCAAGACCAGCACCTCTTTGACGTCCAACGGCATCAATTTCATCTATAAATATTATAGATGGTGCATTTTTCTTAGCTTGTTCAAATAAGTCTCTTACTCTAGAAGCACCAACACCAACAAACATTTCTACGAATTCAGATCCACTTATACTAAAGAATGGTACTCCTGCTTCTCCTGCAACTGCTTTTGCAAGTAATGTTTTACCAGTTCCTGGTTGACCAACAAGTAAAACTCCTTTTGGTATTCTTGCTCCCATATCTGTAAATTTCTTTGGTGTTTTTAAAAATTCTACTATTTCTTCTAATTCTTCTTTTTCTTCGTCTACACCTGCAACATCGTCAAATGTAACTTTTGTTTTTTCTGCTCCATTAGAAACTCTTGCTCTACTTTTACCAAATGACATTGTTTTATTTCCGCCTTGGTTTCCTGGATTTAATAATAACATTCCGAAAAGTAAAACAATTACTATAATTCCGAAAGGTATTATTAAATATAATCCTCTTAAGAATATTGATTCTGGTTTTTCTGTTAAAGTAAAGCTATTGCTCTTTAATAAGTCTTGCGCATATGTCATAAAACTTGAGATGTCTGGAATATTAACTTCTTTAGGAATATTATCTCCCTTAATTTCTACTAACGCTTTTTCTCCTCCATCTTGAATTTCAATAGCTGTAACAGAACCTTTTTCCATATTTGTTAATAATTCTGAATAAGCTAGTTTATTTCCACTATTATCCATAACTGATGACAATAGTACAACAAATATTATTAAAATTATTAACCAAACTGCTAATGATTTTATACCATTCTTCAACTTTATTTCCTCCTCTTTGCTTTTTATGTTTTTGCTATATGCATATATACCATATATAATCCCTTATTTCAAGCTTTTTTATGTGTCTTTTATGTGTCAATTAAATCGCCTTACGGATATTATATTGTAGCAATTATAAAAATTTTTCCTTTGTTAATATAAACTTTTGTATTTTTATTTGGAGTTAAATATTTGTTACCAATATTTCTCTTGCAAAGTTTTATTATATCATCTATATGTATCTTCTCTATGTTTTTTGTACTGTTAAATAATTTATTTATTGCAAGAAATAATAACCTTTTTCTAATATATACATCTTCTTTATTAAATTTTTTTAAGTCTAACACTATAGTTTTAGGTTTTTCTTCTATTTTTACATCATTGTATATATTATTAACAATTTTTTCTAAATAATTCTGTTCCTCTGTCATTATAATAGATAATTTATTAATTCCATTTATTATATTTGGATTAAAGTTTTCTTTTAGAAACGGAATTAACACATTTCTTACTCTATTTCTTGTATATGTATTATCATCATTACTTTTATCATGTTTTGGTTCTAATTTGTTTTTCTCACAATATTCTTCTATTTCACTTCTTTGAATTTCAATTAATGGTCTTATATATTTTTCATCTCTTTTTGGTTCTATTCCCTTTAGCCCTAAGGATCCACTGCCTCTTATAATATTCATTAAAACAGTTTCTGCTTTATCATTCATATTATGTGCTATTGCTATTTTATTAGCTTTTGCCTTTTCTAGAACTTCATCAAAAAAGTTATATCTTACTTTTCTGCCTTCCTCCTCTAATCCAATTTTGTCATTTTTAGCAAGTTCTATAACATTTTCCTTCTTTATATATATTTCTATGTCATATTTATTACAATAATCTTTTATATATAAAGTCTCTGAATCAGCTTCTTCCCTAATGCTATGGTTAACATGTGCAACTACAATTTCTATTTTTAACTTTTCTTTTAATTTTCTTAATACATCTAATAAACACATAGAATCTGGTCCACCAGATACTGCTATAACTATCTTGTCCCCAGATTCTATTAATTTATATTTTTGTATTGTTTTTAATACTTTTTCTTCCATTTTACCGTCCTATTCTCTATATCTTTCCATATTAGCAAATTTTGTATAATTACCTAGCCATACTAGTTTTACTGTTCCTGTTGAACCAGCTCTGTGTTTTGCAAGTATTACTTCTGCCAAACCTTTGTCTTCACTATCTTCATTATAATAATCATCCCTATATAAAAACATAACTATATCGGCATCTTGCTCTATTGCTCCAGATTCACGAAGGTCTGAAAGCATAGGTCTATGATCAGGTCTTTGTTCTGGTGCTCTTGATAATTGTGATAGTGCTATTACTGGTACATTTATTTCTTTTGCTAATATTTTTAAAGATCTACTTATTTCTGATATTTCTTGCTCTCTACTTCCTTGAGCTCTTTTAGAAGAACCTTGAACTAATTGCAAATAGTCTATTACTACTAAACCAATATTCTTTTCTAACTTTAATTTCCTGCATTTTGCTCTAATTTCATTTATAGAAATACCTGGTGTATCATCTATATATATTGGTGCTTCTGAAAGTTCTCCCATTGTGTTGGCAAGTTTTATCCAATCTTCATCATCTATTTTTCCTGTCCTTACTTTATTACTATCTACCATTGCTTCACTACATAAAATTCTGTTTACCATTTGTTCTTTAGACATTTCCAGACTAAATAATACTACTGGTACTTTTGCTTTTACAGCAGCATTTGTTGCTACATTTAAAGCAAATGCAGATTTTCCCATAGCAGGTCTTGCTGCTATTAGTACTAAATCTGAATTGTGAAGTCCTGCTGTCTTATAATCTAAATCTATAAAGCCTGTTGGAACACCTGTTATATGTTGTTTTTGATTATATAATTGTTCCAATTCTGTAAATGTATCTACTAAAACATCTTTTATTGGACTATAACCTTTTTGATCTTTATCTTGCATAATATTAAATATTTTCTTTTCTGCATTATTCATAATGTCATCAATATTTTCTGTTGGGTCATATCCTTGTTCTATAATTTCATTTGCTGTTTTTATTAATCTTCTAAGCTCTGATTTTTCTTTAACTATATTAATATATTTTTCTACGTTTGCTGTTGTTGGAACTTTTTCTGGTAAGCCTACAATATATTCAAAACCTCCAATTTTATCGAACATTCCCATTGCTGTTAATTCTGACTTTAATGTGATTATATCTATTGGTTCTGATCTATTATATAAATTTAAAATTGCAGAATATATTGTTTTATTATCTTCCCTATAAAAGTCCTCTTCTTTTAAAACTTCTATAGCTGAAATTACTGCATCTTTATCTGTAAGCATACTTCCTATAACAGCTTGTTCTGCATCAACATCATTTGGTGGTATTTTACCTAGTTCCATTTTAGCCTCCAATCAAGTGAGTGTATCAATTATTCAGATATAACATCTATTTTTATTTCACCAGTTACACCTTCAAATAATTTTACATTTACATTCGCTGTTCCTAAAACTTTTATATTTTCTTTTAAATCTATTTTTTTCTTATCTATTTTAATACTATATTCTTTTTCTAAAACATCTGCTATATCTTTTGCAGTTACTCCTCCAAATACTTTTCCATTCTCTCCTGCTTTAACTTTTAGTTTTGGTCTAATTGTTTTTAACTTTTCTGCAATCTTTTTAGCCTCTTCTTTCTCTACTTCCTTTTTGTGACTTGCAGAATCTTGTTTTCCTTTTAATTTAGTTAAGTTTTCTGCATTTGCTTCTACTGCTAATTTTTTAGGAAATAGAAAATTACGTGCATAACCATCACTTGCATTTATAATTTCATCCTTTTTCCCAACGCCTTTTATATTATCTAATAATATTACTTTCATTTTCTATTCCTCCTTTAACTTTAACTATTTTACACTATTTCATCGTATTTTTCAAGCTGTTTTAAGTATTAGCAATTGCCATATTGTAGTATTAGCAATTGCCATATTACATATATTATTAATGTTAACTTTAGTTGACAAATTTCAAATTAAAATTGGTAGAAATTATAATTAAAAAATAGTAAACTATAACTGAATAATTTGAAAATAAAAGGTGATAAAAATGAAATTTAATGAAAAATTAATTATGCTAAGGAAAAAAGCAGGATTATCTCAAGAAGAACTTGGATACAAATTAAATGTAACAAGACAAACTGTTTCTAAATGGGAACTAGGGCAAACTACACCAGAGATGGATAAATTAATTGAAATAAGCAAACTATTTAATGTTACTGTAGATGATTTAATAAATGAATCATCATCAAATACAACAATAAAACAAGACAAAAAATCAAATGGCTTTAATAAGAAATATATTAAATACATAATTATAGGAATAATTATACTATTACTTATCGCAATTCCAATAATTGTGAAAATTTATGATGCAAAAACTAAATTGAATGATGCCAAAAATGAATTAACCGAAAATGTCTCTGATGTTCTTGATGAATCTAAATCTATGTCAAAAGATATATTTGGATCAACTCAAAATTTTATTGGTCAAGTTAATGATGGCTTTAATAAATCTAATGTATCTGACGTATTTAATGAAATTAATGGATTTAATAAAAATACTTCTACTGCATCTTTTAATAATGAACTTAACCTTTATAGTGGTACAGCTTTAGGTTTAAATGTTAAATCTGCTTTAGAAAAAATTATTGAAATTAATCAAACAGAAAATAATCAAATAATCGTTAAATATAATGACGAAAAAACTCGTGATATTGCAGAATTAAGAAATATAAAGAATAAAATAGATATTACTAAACTATATGATGTGTCATATGACTATGATTCAGAAGGTAATATAACTACCGCTATAATTACAGAATTATAGATTGAATAATTTGTATAATATTGAAGTTCAGAGAACTTATCTATTATACAAAAAAATCTACTAAACTTAATTTGTTTAGTAGATTTTTTATTATCTTATTTTATAGTCTAACAAGATTAGGCTACCTATATTGCATATTTCTTTATTAAAAATACTCCTACTGCTAATACTCCAACAGCTACTGCAGTTAATCCTAAATATAATTTTGTTCCACCTAATGCAACTGTTAACATTACTGGTGCATCATCTATATCATCTTCTCCATTTTTGAAGTTATCTGGAGTAGAATCTATATCTGGTAAATCATATTCATTATCATCTTGACTTATTTCTGCAATATTTGTTTTTAATCCCATATTATCCTGTCCATTTACCCATGTTAGAATAATTGAAATAGTTGTACTTTCTCCTGGTTGTAATAATGTATTTTCTAACTGTTTTGTTGCAACTCTTACTCTTCCATTAGAGTCTGCTTCTCTTTCATACCAATCTGGATTATCTTCTGCAACAAATTCTAATCCTTCTGGTATATAATCTGTTATCTCTTTTGCATAACCAGCTACTTCACCTTCGTTTGTTATTTTTATTTGGAATTCAAATTTAACAACTACATTGTCTATATTTTGTCTTCCTAAATCAACTTTTGCTGGTTCTTCTGGATTTTCATCACCAGTATGTCCTGTTTCTGTTACTGTTTCGGTTCCATCTTCATTTGTAACAATTGATTTACTTACCCATTTTTTTAATGCTAAATCAAATATTTTTTGTTCATTTTTTACTGTTATCGTTATTACTCCATCTTGGATATTTATTAAGTTTTTATCATATCCATCTATTGTAGCATCTGTAGCTGTATAAGCATCTCCTACCAAATCTTTAGTTACATTTATTACTAAATCATTATTCAATAACATTTTGTATGGTTCTGGAGCTTTTGTTTCCTTAATTGTAATTTGATCTGTTCCTGCTTCTGTAATATCAATTTTATCTATAACGATTTCACCATTTTCGTTTGTTGTATAAGTTTCTACTCCATTTGGTGTTGTAATCTCAAATTCAGCTCCTACAATTGTTTTTTTGCTATCTTGTGAATCTACTTTTATTAGTTTTAATGAATACTCACCACTTACTGGAAATCCTACTTCGTTTCCATTAGAAAAGTCTTGTGGAACTTTTTCTATAACAACAAGTGGTTGTACAGTATTGTTTTCTGAATTTGTCCAATATGTAGCTTCAGTAGTTGTATATGTACCACTTATATTTAGTTTTATTCCATCTATTCCTTCTTCATTTACAGTTTGTACTGGAATTTTTAAATAGAACTCTTGTCCAACCATATCTGTAATTGTTTGAGTAGTTTCTTCTTTATTTCCATTTAATACTGTATATTTTCCATCCAAATTTTTATCTTTTCTATCTGTTACTTGTACTTGTAATGTATAAGCTACTTCATTTTCTTTATTTATTCTATAAGGTCCTATTATGTAATTATCTTCTTTTAATGTAACCTCTGGTTTATTATTCATTAAACTTACTGGTGCTACATTAGTATTCTCTGTTTCTGTAGCATTTTTAGCATTTGTTACAAAATATTTAAATAATGTTTCCATTTGAAGATATCTATCTTCATTTTTATCCCTTATAGAGATATAGTCCTCTGTAATTTCTCCACCTTCTTGTTTTGCTTCGAAAACTCTTTGTAAAGATGGTTCCCCATTAAAATCTGTATGATATGTTGTATCGTCAGCATTTGTAAAATACCATATTGCAAGTTGTGCTATTACTTCTAAATCATCATCTGTTAATTCCACTCTTCCAGTAATTCCCGCATTTTGTAATAAAGCATTTTTATCTGCTTCAGCTGTTTGTGCATTTGGAATATATGAATGATTTAAAATCCATACAATTGAATTATAATATTCATCAGCTACTGGTAATGTAGACATAGAAGCTTTATCAAAGAAATTATATGATAAATCATATTCTTGTCTAAAAACTCCTGGTTCTGATGTATAAAATCCTTGTTCTGCTTTTAAGCAGTATATTGCTTTATCATAATCTATTGTCTCTCCATTATATACCACTATTTTCCAAATATTTTTATCTATAATTCTGTATCCATATTGTGCTCCATCTTCTCTTGCTTTTCTAAATTCTTGCAATCCAAATTCTGTTGTTGAAGCAGTAACACTGGTTGCAAATATACTTAAAGCAATTGCACATATTAGACATGGTATTGCAAGTAAAGATAATCTACTTTTTTTCATACTCCATATCCTTTCTTCATTAGATTTCCCTAAGTATAATTATAACTTTATATATTTTATTCGTCAACCTGATTTTACATAATTATTATTTGATTTTTTCTCTTTTCTTATTTAACTCTTCTAATCTATCTCTTAACTCTTTTTGTTTTTTCATAGCAGCCCTAATTTCTTCTCTTTCTTTTTCAGCTTTTGCTAATACTTGTTCTCTAAACTTTTCATATTCTATACTTTTATTAAGTTCTCTTTTGTATATCTTTGTTTGATAAAGTATTGCTATAAATTCTATAAAAATCATGCCTATTAATATTTGTATTATAAGTCTAATATTCATTTGCAATCTCCTTTTATAATTATCTAGTATATATTATACTTTTTTTAAATCTATGTATCAATATTTTTGTTTTATTTTATTTTTAAAGTTGTATTATATATTTTTTTATATTAAAATAAAACAGAAGCTATTAAAACTTTTAATTAATGGAGGCAAGTTATGGCAAAAAAGATAATTATTGTTATCGTTACTATTTTAATTATTTGTTTACTCGTTTTTGCAGGATTTTCAATTTATAAATATGTAACTCCTGTTACAGTTACTGCTAGTGATAATTCTTTTTCACTAACATTACCAGGAAAATTAAATATTAAAGAAACTGCTTCAGGATCTTCAGAATATATCTTAGACTTGTATTCTTTAAAAGATGAAATGATGTTATATACAACAAAGTTTGAAAAAAGCGTAGATATTAATTTAGAAGATATTATTAATTCTGATAAAGATGGCTTAGCTGAAATTAAGGAAAATGTAAGAGATGTTTCTGATACTTCTACAATAGATATTCCTAATACAGAGTCTTATAAATATACTTTTACTTATCATGATTCTACATTAAATTCAGATTTATACTCTGAGGTTGTATGGATATCTACAGATAAAAATATTTATATTTTAGATTTTGAAGTAGTTACAGAAAATAAAGACAAATATGTAGAAACATTTGATGAAATTGCAAAAACTTTTGTAGAAAATAATTAATTTATGAATTTAAACAGATTTGGATTTTAAAAAGTGGAAAACATTTAAATAAAAATAATGTTTTCCACTTTTTATTATATAATAATATATCTAAATTATATTAAGCACAAATATTCCAAGTAATAATCCTAAAATATTTCCTAAGCTTACAATTCTTCCTTTGTACATATTATTTGCTTCTGGAATAAGTTCACCAGATACAATATATATCATAGCACCTGCTGCAAAACTTAACGAAATTGCAATAATTGTCTGTGATATCTCACCTAAAAAATGACCTATTAATGCACCTATTCCTGTTGTTAATCCAGAGCCTATTACATACATTATTATTTTAGATTTTTTCATTCCTCCGCTTTTCATAGGGACAGCCATAGAAATTCCTTCTGGTATATCATGCAAAGCTATTGCAATTGCAAGAGATAATCCTAACTCTAATGATGCATGAAATCCTGTTCCTATCGCTAATCCTTCCGGAATATTATGAAGTGCAAGACCTATGCTAACTACAATTCCAACTTTTAATAAACTTTTCATATTGCTTTTTTTATTTATTTTTTTCTGGACAATTAAATCACAAATAATCATTGTAATTATTCCCAATATTATTCCTAATAATATTGCATATATATTAGATATTTGTAATGCCTCTGGAATTAAATCAAAACATATTATAGCCATCATAAGTCCAGATGCAAATGATAATATAAATCCTAAAAATCTATTTGAGTTATTTTTAATATTTACTCCTATAATTCCTCCAATTGTGGTTCCAAATGTTCCAAAAAAAGTTCCTATTAGAAATGTTTTTAATATATCTTCCAACGAATTTCCCCCACATCTTTTTTTACTATGTTATAATTGTATTTATAAGGAGGAGATTTTATGATTAGTAAAAATGATTTTGAGGCATTACTAAAAAAGCCAGATTTTACGTCAATTTTAAGAAATAGTTCAAAAGAAAGTATAGAAAAATCTTTTGGACCAGATGTTGCAACTATGGTAGGATATGACCAAAATAATCCAAATCATCATTTAAATTTGTTTGACCATACCCTAGGAGTTTTGGACAATTTACCACAAGATAAATATTCTCCAGAAGACTTAACTACTTTAAAAATTGCTGCTTTTTTTCATGATGTTGGCAAACCTCATGTAGCAAAAGACAAAAATGGAAAAACTACATATATAAAACACGCAGAAGAATCAAAAAATATTGCAGTTCCTATTTTACAAGAAATAGGATACTCAGAAGATGAAATTAAAAGAATTTCTTTTTTTATTAAACATCATGATGACTTTTTAAATATTTCTAGTATTGATGATAAAACAGTTGAAAGAGTTTCTAAAGTTTTAGAGAAGATGAAAAGTGATGAATATCCACCAACAGAAAAAGACCAAGTAATGCTTATCGACTTATGCAAAGCTGATGTTTCTGCACAAAGTGAAGTTATTCAAGAAAATGGTGAAGTAAAGGATACTAGACAAAATAGATTAAATAAATATAACCAAATTTTAGCACTTTTACCAAAAGCTAGAATTTATAATGATGTTAAAACTTTTGATTCAGAAATTGCTACTGAACAAAAAAGATTAAACTCTTTAACAGTTCCTCCTGTTCCTAAAGAAGTAAACGGAAGAATTGTAAACCAAGGTCAATTAGATAAATGGGCTGAATGGATGGCAAAACCTGAAGAAGAAAGAAATTCTATAATTTCTGGTATAAAAGAACATCTTAGTTCTTTAAAGTCACAAAAAGAAGCTCTTATATCTTCTATTGAAACAAGTAGATAAACTAAAAAAGAACGAAATTTAAAAATTTCGTTCTTTTTATTTATTCTTCTTCACCTTTTAGTTTTTCTGCTACATCTGCTGCAGCTAAACTATCTATCATTCCATCTAGGTTTCCATTTAAAAAGTCTTCCATTTGGAATATGCTAAGTCCAATTCTATGATCTGTAATTCTTCCTTGAGGATAATTATATGTTCTAATCTTTTCACTTCTATCCCCATGCCCTATTTGTGATTTTCTTTCATTAGCAAGTGCACTATCTTGTTTTTCCTTTTCGATATCATATAATCTAGAACGTAATAATTTCATTGCATATTCTCTGTTTTGGAATTGTGATCTTTCTGTTTGACATTCTGCTACAATTCCTGTTGGTATATGAATAAGTCTAACTGCTGATGATGTTTTATTAATATGTTGTCCTCCTGCTCCTGAAGCTCTAAATACTTCCATTTTAATGTCTGCAGGATTTATATCAATTTCTACATCTTCTACTACTGGAAGGACTGCAACTGTTGCAGTAGATGTATGAATTCTTCCACTACTTTCTGTATCTGGAACTCTTTGTACTCTATGAACTCCACTTTCATATTTTAATCTACTATATGCACCTTTTCCTGTTATCATAAAAGAAATTTCTTTGTATCCTCCAAGTTCTGTTGCATTTTCATTTAATATATCTAATTTCCAATGTTTTCTTTCTGCATACATACTATACATTCTAAATAAAGTACCTGCAAATAATGCTGCTTCTTCTCCTCCGGCCCCTGCTCTTATTTCGCAAATAATGTTTTTGTCATCATCTTTATCCTTTGGAACTAAAAGCATTTTTAATTCTTCTTCTATTTTTGGCAATTGTTCTTTTGCAGAATAATAATCTGCTTCTGCAAGCTCCTTTAATTCTTTATCATGCATCATTTCTTCTGCTTCTTTCATTGTTTGCTCTACTTTTTTGTATTCTCTATATTTTTCTACAACATCAGTTAATTCAGCATGTTCTTTAACATATTTTTGCCATTCTGAATGATTACTAATTACTTCTGGATCACTAATTAGTTTTGTTAATTCTTCATATCTCTTTTCCACTGCATCTAACTTATCAAACATATATAATCTCCTCTTTTTTATAAACTCTATTTCCTATTATACACAATATTGCCTATTTTTTCAAGTTTTAGTATTTATATAACTAGAAAAAGAAGAATTTAGTTATTTCTAAATTCTTCTTTAATTTACTAAGCATTCCAGAATGCTTGATATGCTTTATATGCTGTGTATACATCATATTTACTTGTTACTTCATATGGTGAATGCATACATAATACTGGAACTCCACAGTCTATTACATCTATTCCTTTGTTTGCAAGGATGTATGCAATAGTTCCGCCTCCTCCAACATCTACTTCACCTAATTCTGAAATTTGATATTTAACATTGTTTTTATCAAATATACTTTTTACTTCTGCGATATATTCAGCATTTGCATCTGATGCATCATATTTTCCGCCAGAACCAGTATATTTATTTAATGCAATTCCATATCCTAAATATCCTGCATTCATTTTATCAGAAACATTTGCATATAATGGATCTATTGCTGCATCAACATCTGCTGAAAGCATTTTAGAATTACAATAAACTTTTTCTAAAAGATTTACTCTATTTTCTCCAGTTTTATTTAATAAGTATGATACAAATGTATCAAATGCTTGTGATTGCATACCAGTATTTCCCATACTTCCTATTTCTTCTTTATCTGCAATTATACATACAGCAGTTTTCTTAATATTTTTAAGTTCCATCATTGCTGTTAAAGATGTATATACACATACTTTATCATCTTGTCCATATGCTGCAACCATACTTTCGTCAAATCCTTGTGTTCTTGCTTTATATGCTGGAACTACTTCAAGTTCTGCACTGCTAAAATCTTTTTCTACTATTCCATATTTTTTATTTAATATATTTAATAAATTTAGTTTTACATTTTCTGCAATATCTTCATCAAAAGGAATACTTCCCACCAATAAGTTTAAATCTTTTCCCTTTATTGCTTCTCTTAATTTAGAGTTTTCTTGTTCTCTAGCTAAATGTGGTAATAAATCTGTTATGGTAAAAATTGGATCATTCTCATCTTCACCAATTTTAATTGTTACTTTTTCTCCATTTTCCTTAATTATAACACCATGTATACTAAGTGGAATTGTTGTCCATTGATATTTCTTGATTCCACCGTAATAATGTGTTTTAAAATATGCTAATTCTTGATCTTCATATACTGGATTTGGCTTTAAATCTAATCTTGGAGAATCAGCATGTGCACCAATTATACTTATTCCGTTCTCCATTTTTTCTTCACCAATTACTGCTAAATACATGCTCTTCTCTTTATTTATATAATATACTTTATCTCCTACATTTAGATGTTCTACTTCGTTTATATCTTTAAATCCGTTTTCTTCTGCTATTTTCTTTGCACTTGAAACAATTTCTCTTTCTGTTTTTGATTCATTTAGAAAGTTCATATAGTTGTCATTGTAATCAAAAATTTCTTTTTTTAATTCGTCTGATAATTTTAACCAACCATTTGTTTTTTTAGAAAATAATTTTTCTTTTAGCTCTTCACCATATGTCATTTTATCTACTTCCTTTCTTTTTTGTTTTACCTATTGTATCATTCTTTTTTTTAAATGTCTAAATTTTCTAATATTTTTCCCACTTTTATTATTTTTATTTATTTTTTACTAACTCTAATTAAAGTTATAAATCAAGTACTATCCTTTTACCACAAGAAAAGGATAGACCTTATTTGAAGTCTATCCTCTACTTTATATGTATAATTTAAGCATTTCTTTTTCTTAAATAAACTACAGCTATTGTTGAAATAACTGCAACTCCTACTGCTATTGCTACATAACTTGCAATACCTGTTTTAGGAGTTTCATCTTTTTCTTCTTCAGATTTTGATTCTTCCTCTGAATTATTTTCATCAGAGTTTTCTTCTGAATCATTTTCTTCTATATTGTCTAAGCTATCGTAGTAATTACCATTATCAGCTTTAATTAAATCTGTTTTAAATTCTTGTAATGTTGTTGGCAATTGTTCTTCTTCTACCTTTTTAATTCCAGTATTTCCAGTAATATCTAATGAATTTAAAGTAGGTGGTAATATAGGTAGCTCTGTTAATTCATTGTTTGAAAGATTTAATGTTTTTAAATCTTCTGGTAAATCTGGTAATGCAGGTAATTCATTATAACTTAAATCTAAATTAACCAAATTTTTTGGTAAATCTGGTAATCCTGGTAAGTTGTTATTACTTAAATCTAAGTTTCTTAAAGTTTCTGGTAAATCTGGTAATCCTGGCAAATTGTTATTATTTGCATATAACTCTGATAAACCTGCTGGTAATGCTGGTAATGCTTCTAAACCATTTCCATTAACATTTAAAACTTTAAGTCCTGCTGGTAAATCTGGTAATCCTTCCAAATTATTATCTTCAACATTTAATTCTATTAATGTTGCTGGTAAATTTGGTAATGCTACTAGCTTATTATTATTTACATTTAATTTTGTAAGCCCTGCTGGAAAATTTGGTAATCCGTCTATATTATTACCACTACAATCTATTTCTTTAAGTGTAGCAGGGAAATTTGGTAATCCTCCTAATTCATTATTACTTAAATCTAATTTTTCAAGATTTGGAAAGTATTGAGCTAATACGTTAGGATTATTTCCTCCTTTATCTATTCCCCCAATTTCCATATTGCTAAGCTCTAACCTTGTTTGTTTAGTTGCCCATTCAGTAGTAAATTCTTCTTCTGTAATAGAATATTTTTCACATACTGCATTTACAAAAGATTTTTCAAACTTATCTGCAATATTTGTTCCTGCTGCTTGTACATCATTTGAAAATAATAATGCACTAATCATAATCACCATAGCTATTCCAATTAGTCTTATTGTGTTTTTCATTGTTTCACCTCCCCTTTTCGTATTTTATATTTATATTTATAATATAAATATCTAAATTAAATTTTGAAAAGAGTTTATGCTCTTCTTTAGTGTTTAATAAAATTTTGCTAATGCATTATATATATATATCATAACATTATTTATTTTTCAACAAAAATATAAATATTTATTTTTTCCTTGCCACCACTGCAAATCTTCCGTCTTCTGTATGATATGCACAAGTAGATAAAGTCATTAATTGGTCTCCATATTCTGCTGTTTTTCCTGTATCATAAAGTGAGTTTTCTTTTGCAGAATCAACAAATTCATTGTACTCTTTCTCATTTTCTGCATTTATAAAATAATAATATCTAAATACATTTTTTTCAGATTTATAATAAACTCTTGATCTAAATGCAGATATTATCTCATATTCTGAATCTTCATCTGCCGTTGTAAATCTAAATGTTGGATGCTCTTTATAAAAATCTTCATCTTCATATTTTAATAATTCCTGAAACATTAATCCATCTAAATTATTATGGCCATAAATTAGTAAATTACTACTTGGTATGTCCCAATCATAGTCTTTATCTAAAAATAATGAACCTGAAGATGTTGTTTCTCTTTTATAATTATGAGTCATATAATAACTGTTATCATCACCTTGTAGTACCGGATAATTAATATTTGTTCCTTCTATTTCTAGCCAGCCAACTATATCCGAATTTTCTTTTTGAAGTTCTTTTATTTGTAACATTCTTTCGGTTGTATCATCTGTTATCTGTTTTTCATCAATTTCTATAGAATCTAACACGTCACTTTCATGATTTGTTGCATTTCTATCTATAAAATATTTAATTATGTATGTAACAGATATTATAATTAGCATAATTAAAATTATGCGAAGCAATCTATGTGGCTTCTTTTCTTTCTCTTTAAAATGTTTTGCCATAATCCTCTCCAAAATATTAAGGATAGACTTATATAGCAAGTCTATCCCTTTTATTTTAACACTTTACTTAAGCATTTCTTTTTCTTAAATAAACTACAGCTATTTGTTGAAATAACTGCAACTCCTACGCCTACTGTTAAATAACTTGCAACACCTGTTTTTTGGTGTTTCATCTTTTTCTTCTTCTGATTTTGAATCTTTTCTTTAGTTTTTGTCATAGACAAATTTCATTATATTATATATCACACTGTATTTTTATTTTCAATAGTATAAGAAAAAAAGGTAGATTTTTATAATCTACCTTTTTTACTTTATTGAATATGTTATTTTTTATCTACAACTTTTCTTTTGATTACAAATATACCAACTGCAAGGATAGCTATTGCTGCAATTCCTATTAATGTATATTTTAATATATCCATTGCACCAAATGGTGGTACTATTGAAACTCTTTCAGAAACGGCTGTATCTGGTTCAGCTACATTATAGTTACCAGGTATTGAAACAATATTTGCATTATATGTTCTTCTACCATTTGTTGTTATTGTTTCATAAGCCTCTGCAGTATTTTCATATTCTGAGTTATCTTGATTTTCACCATCATTAGCTAATACTTTTGTAAGTATTAATGTAGATTCTGGTGTTGAAGATTCTTTTCCAGCTTTATCTTTAGCACTTTCAGGTACTAAAGCTTCTGCTGTTAATATTGGGTTAGATGAATTTGCTATTACTATTTTTTGTAATGAATTAAAGTCTTCTGCTTTTTCATCTATTGGTTTAATATATGGATCATCTCCTGAAGTTAAAGTTGTTTTATCTGCAACTTCTTGCCATTCAGAGTTTCTAGATTGATCATATAATATGTTATTTGATACATAGTCAATTATATTTGCTGGTTTTAATGTAACTATATTATTTGCATTTGTTATAACACCTGTATTATAGTAAGTTTCATCTGTATAGTCAGTCTCACCTGTGTTTGTTACCTTTATAGCAAATGTAATTTCAAGACTTGCACCATGCATTAAGTTTTCATCTATAGTTGCTTGGATTGTACCTCTGTCAACTTTAGTTCTATCTGTATCATTTCTTTTATTTTCAAGCCAAGCTAAGTCTGATACACTTTGGTTGGTATCAAATATTGTTTGACCATCTCCAGCTGTAGTTAATTTTAAATGAGATACTCTCTTTTCAACTAATATATCTGAACGAGGTCTTTCTATAATACCAAAGTCGATATTTCTTACTAAATAATTTGTATTCTCTTGTCCTACATATTCAATTTCCATTGCCATTTCTGCAGTATCTGCTGTCATATAAGTATTATCTGCTAATGCTTGTATTGTTGCATCATCTGCAGTATTTTCAGCATTTAATAATGTAGCATTTGTGTATTTTAAGTCTTTACTATAATTATTTACTACTTCTCTTCTTTCTTGATCGTCTTTAGCATCATTTGCTCTTGTATCTACATTATTATTATACCAGTGTTTTTGATCATCTTGATAATTTTCTTCATAATATAATGTAGATTTATAATCTTGACCTGTATACATATTTACATTTTTAGTTGATTTTAATACTTCAAAATCTCCATATGTAAATTTGATTGTATAATCACCAGGTATATAATCTGTAATCAAATAGTTTCCATCTGCATCTGCTCTAACTTCTTTAGTTTCAACATCTGGATTTGTACAGATTAATTGTACTTTTACTTGTTCTATCATATTTTCACCATTATCTAGTGAACCATTACCAATTCTTTCATTTTCTTCTAGTTTTTCTTCAAGTGCTGCATCTTCAAATATACTTCCTGTTAATTGTCTCTTATTTGTATCGTCCTTTGTTATTCTTAATCCTGGAGCAACATCGGCATCATCTTCGAATATTTCATTTCTCATTGATGTCTTTTCTTCTCCTCCTAAGTTTTGATATTCATCTGTTTTTGAGTATGCAACAAAGTCTTGAACATCTTTATCTGTAGGATTCATATTTGCTGGTGTAGAATCTACATCTATTAAACCTGCATTCTCACCGGCACTTACTATTAATTGACCATTTAAGTCTTTCTTATCATTTGTATAAGTATTTCTATATCCGGCAATCTCTGCAAAGTTTTCTTCTGTTTCACCTTCACCATCTTGCATTCCTAATATATCTCTTAATGTGTCATTTGTTACTTTATATTGAACAAATACCCATTTTCTATCTGTAATTCCATCATTTTGAAGTGATGTTGTACTCATTACATGATATGTCTTTCCACTTCCTGAGATATCACTAGATTGTTCCCAACTTATTTCTTTATTATTTTCATCCCATGATCTTATATATTCATAAGATGTATCATAATAATCTTTTAAGTTTGTTACATATCCTGTTATCTCACCTACAGATTCATTAAATAATTGAATCTTATATGTTACTAATACTTGTAATTTATCATTAGCATTATCACCATTTGCTTTATATGCTAAATCTGATGATCTAATTGCTCTATTGTAATCTGGAATATCAACACCTCTTATTGATATATCTAGTACTTGATCTGTTCCATTATATTGGTATGTATGGCTCTTACCATTAATTGTCATATCAACTTGTACTAAATCTTTTCTTAAGTTCAAATCAAATTGTTCTCTATCTATAATACCAAAGTTAATATTTTGTAATTCTTCTTTAGAGTTCTTAACTCCATAGTATAATAAGTTTTCCATACCATTTGGTCCAGTATATGCATATATTGAAAATGCTTCATTATTTGTATCATTTCTATCTGGAACAGTATGAGTACTATCAACTGGTGTAAATTTATTATTAAAATCTTTTCTATTTTGTTTACCATCAGTAGCATAAGATCTTTCTGCTATTGTTGTTGGTGCCATATTTCCTTGATCATCTATTACTTTACTTACTCTTTGATAAGTTGTTGGTTCATATAATTGACCATTATATTTAAATCTTACATAGTATTCTTGTGTTGCTGGTAAGTTTTTAAATTCATAATATCCATTATTATCTGTTTTTGTTGGATTTGTTAAACCATCTAATTCAACTTGTTTTCCAGATGCATCAAATAATGTTACTTCAATTCCTGGTAACATTTCATCACCAGTACTTATAATACCATCTGGATCCATGTTCTTAGCTGCTGGATTATCTTTAAATACTTTACCTGCTAAATCTATAGTTAATACTATTTCTGTTCCTGTAGCAGTACTATTCTCTCCATGACTATTATAATTTACTGTTACTAAACGTTGAACTGTACGTCCATTCATAGTTTGATGTGCAGTATCTGGTTTATAATATGTATAAGTACCACTTGCTTCTACGTATGAAAAATCTGCAACTAATTTAACTTTTGTAGCTTGTCCAGCTTGGTCTTTTGATAATAATACATAGAATTCTTCTCCAGAATCTATATCAGAAACGCTTCCTGTATATCCTCCAAAGTTAACTTGTGTTACTTCTATTTGTCTATTATCATCTGTTTGTAAATATAATCTTGAGATTTTTGAGTATGAACTCTTATAAAAGCTTAATTTAAATGGTCCTAATTTAAATGTATTATTTTCTGCACCTTGTAATGAAGCTTCTGTATCTTCAAATTTAATCTCTTTTCCATATTGTTGTAAATTATTATAGTAACTGTTAAATCCGTCTATTTTATTAAATTGTGCTACTGCATCTGCATAATCAGGTTTTTTCTCACCTGTTTTAATATTATCAGATATATCTGACATCCATATCAAGTTCTGTCTAGAATTTATTGAACAACATTGTGATAATGCATATGCTAAACCAGGAGACATATTATGTGTATCTTGGCTATAGAATGTTAATCTCCAGCTAGACCATAATGAACCACCTTGTTGTGAACAATAAACTTCTGTAGGTACACCATCTATGTTAGTAACAAAAGGAGGTGCTCCATTTGTTACGCCATATTGGTATACAAACGAACTAGCATTTGAAATTGGTGAAAGATATGTTAATGTTGCTATCATTGGTACTAATATTCCTATTAATGTTATTAATAGTATTTTTAATCTTTTCATAATTTCCTTCCTCCTTTCCTTACTTATTTAAAACCTTTTTATTAATTAAGTATGCTCCACATCCTATAATTGCAAATATTGCTAATGTTAATGTTATATATGTTACTGGTCCACCAGTTTTAATACCTACAATTACGTTTGCTGATGAATTTGCTTCATCTTCATCTGATGTTGTATCAAGTAAACCTTGATCATTGTATGCTTCTGTAATTTCTGCTCTATTTGTTATTGTATCTATTACGTCTTCTCCAACTTTCTTTGTTAATATTAATTTAAGTTCTTTAGATTCTCCTGGATTTATTACTACATCAGCAAGACTAGTATTTACTGCTGTATCTCCTGACATATACCAATCTTCATTTAAGTTTGAACTAAATTCAAGTTGTTCTGGTATATAGTCTACAACTTTTTTAGCATATCCAGGTACATTACCATTGTTTGTAATTGTAATTGTATACTCTATAACTGCATTTGTATTTTCTGCTCTTTTTCCATCAACATCAATTTTTGTAATTTTATCTTTATCTAAGTCTGTTGATTTATTATTTTTACCATCTGTTGTTTGAACTTTTGTTATAGATTTATTTAGTTGTAAATCAAATACTCCTTTTGTTACTAAACCTAAATCAATATTACTCATACTAGAGTCTGTAATATCTAAACTATCTGTAATAGCAATTCCATTATTTTCTGTTGTATTAATTGCGTCTGAGTTTACATCATCATCAATTCCTTGTTTTCTATATTCTGTTATTGAATATGTTGAATTATCATATTGGAATTTAACAATGTATTTTCCTTTTATAATATCTGAAAGTATATATTCACCATTTGAATCTGTTGTTGCTGTGATATCATCACCATTTGAATTTCTAACAGCATCTCCTGTTTCTGCATCAACTAATGATACTGGTATTCCTGAAAGCATTTGTTCATTATTGTCCTTTGTTCCGTTTCTATTTTCATCATACCATACACTACCAGAAATTCTAAATGTGTTACCATCTTGAACATCTTCATTTTCAATTTTATTTTTTATTTCATCTTCGTATTTATCTGTTCCATCGCCCTCAACTTCAACTTTAACATTTGAATCTTCTTCTTCTTTAGTTGGATCTGTTATTTTGTTTACTGCTGCTTTAACTACAAAGATAAGTGTTTCTCCTGCATTTAAGTCTACTGTTGCTGTTGATACTTTATTTTCTAATAAATATCCATCGAAGATTTGTAAGTCATCTATTGAATATGTTGTATTTAAATATTTTAAGTTATCTGGTATTGTAACTGATGCTCTTACATTTTTAATTAAACCAGAACTTGTATTTTTAACTCTTATAGTATATGTGATTTCATCACCAAGTTGTAAATATTCTTTATCAACATCTGTAGATGTTGTTACTTCTAATTTACTATTTCCTACTGTATGTCTAATTATTTCACTCTTTTGATTTGCTACATTGTTTCCAGAAACTTCAACTTGCATATTGATTGTTTCTTCCCTTGTTGGTTTTACTCTAAATATGAAGTTTCTAGAAGCTCCAGAATTTGCTTCGATATTTCCAACATCTAATGTTAAAACTTTATCTTTTTCATTATAGCTTACACCATCTGTTGATTGATCCTCTCCAGCATATCCTTGTGAAAATGCTTCTACATATTCAACATTCTCTGGCATTGGTATTGTAGCTTTTACATTGTTTATTTTTTCATCTGTTGCATTAGAAATATTTACATAGTATTCTACTACACTTCCAACACTTGTATTTTCTTCTGTTGGTGTTAAAAATTCAATATAAAAACTTGCTTTTGTTACTTGAATTTCTGCTGTTTCAACTTGTGTAGCTTTTTCTAAATTATCTGCAGAAAGTTCAACTGTTAATTTAAAGTTTCCTTCTTTATTTGGTTTTACAGCAAATGTTGCTTCTTTACTTTCTCCAGTTTTTATATCTCCTAAATTTAATTCGATTGTTCTTTGATCTGGTTTTGCCTCATATCTTGTACCCATAGGCTCTTCAATCAATTCTGCATAATCTACCATATCTGGTAAATTAACTTTTAATTTGGCATTTGTAGCATCAACTTCACCATCATTTTTAACAGTTACAGTATATTCTATTGCATCTTGTGTTGAAGCTGTGTTTTGTGCATTTGCACTAATTTGTGCATTTAATTCTGGTCCTTTTCCTGTAGATACACCAACTGTTGGTGCAATAGTTTTTTGTGCTATTACTTGATCATCTTCAACATCATCATAAAATACTGTATATGTTCCAAATGCATTTTCATTATGTGTTAAGTTTGCTGGTATTTCTACTTCATATGCCATATCAAATGAAGTTCCTTGAGGCATTGTATAATTATTTAATACTACTAAATAAGATTTTACTTTGCTCCAATCTGAAACTTTTGTTGTCCAACCATTTTGTTCGTTATTTAAATCTTCTGTAGCTTCTCCATTTTCACTATAGTATATAGTTACATATTTTGAATCCACTCCAGAAACTCCAATTCCAGAAGTTACTACTGTATTTAATGTTGTTCCTAAATCTTCACCATTTGATTTTTTATTTCCTTCAAATGGAATTCTTCCTAGTACTTTTGGATTATTTATATCTTTTCCATAATTGTTTATTACTGTAGCTTTCATTGTTACTTTTTTAGAATCTGACATTGTTTCAATTTTTCCAGCTTGTTCTTTATTTGATAAAGATACTACTTCTTCATCATCTTTATCAAAATTAGAAACACTACTTAATAATACAACTCCTTGAGGAGCATATATATTTACTGGTAATTTATATGTTCCATCATTTTCATAACTAATTGCTTTTTCATTAGTTATTTTTAATGTTGCTTCTTTATTTGCACTAGCTGCAGTTTTCTTTAATGTTATATCTGTATTTATTACAATATTTATACCTTTACTTATATCTGTAACAAAGTCTGTTTGATCTCCTTGCATTGTAACTATTATTGTCTTTGTTCCATTTTTATTTGTTACCACATTATAATCTTTTATAGATATTCCATCATTGTATAATAAATTAATTGTTTTTATTTCTAATGTTTCTATTTCATTAGGTAATGTTATTTCTACTGTTGGATTTCTAAATAAATCACATGTATTATCATTTGATTTTAATATAGCTTTTATTTCTACATTTTCATTTTTTGTTGTAGTAGTTAAATTTGTATTGTTAATATATAATTCTGCTTTAGTTGTTGTTTCTTTTAATGTTGTAGTTTCTTTATCTTCAACAAGTTCTTTTACCATATCATCAAATGAAATACTTCCATTAACTATTGTTTCCATTGTTGCAATATCGTTTATAACTGCTCTTGTTAATGATGTTTTTGCTTTTATTGCTTTATTTACATTAATTGTTAATATTCCTTCTGTTATTGGTTTTGATGTCACAATTTTGATAGCAGAAGTGTTTTGATTATCAAAATTAATATTTATATTACCATTTTCGTCTGTCTCAGTATTTTTGTCTATTCCAGCAACCTTTTTATCATTTTGATTAAATACTTCGATTGTTCCATCTTCTCCTAATAATTTATCAAACATATTCTTCTTTAATGATATTGATTTATAATATATATTATCTGAAGCTTGGATCATCTCATCTTTATCTACAATAAATTGTGGATTTTCTTCGTTAATAGCAATTTCATTTACTGCATCAGCATATGCAATATTAGCATTTATTGTAGAATTATATACTGTTTCATATTTATTATTTGCATACATATATCCTTTATAAATTTCATTTGTTGCTGAAGCATTTAAACCTACAAGTTCATTTAATTTTTCTTCAAGTTGTATATCTTTATTCTCATTTACTTGAACTTGATTTTCGTCAATATATGTTTGTATTGTTGCTTCTGCGTTTAAATTTACAGTAATAGGCTCTGCTTTTACATCATGATAAATATATGTAATATAGAATTTATCTTCTCCTTTTTTCCATACTACCTGATTATCATTTTCTTTGTTTTCTATATTTATTTCTATTTTTCCAGAATTGTTATCATAATACCACATATCATTAGAAAATGCTGTTCCTTCTGAATCTCCATTTGTAGCAGTTGTATTAGCAAATATTCTAACTTCGTCTGGTAATCTGTCTGAAATTCTTGGAACTGTTACATCGATTTTTGTATTTTTTACTGGTAATGCATTATTTTCAATTAATGAAGTTATTTCTGTTTGAAGATATGTTCCTGTTGTTTCAGTTGTTTCATAATCTCCATATTTTATTACTTCTTGAGTTAATTTTGCATTTTTTGTTGCATTCCAATTTAATCTAGTTGTGATACTAGATTTAATATTTCTCTCTTTACCATTTTCGTTGTAATATGTACCTGTTATATTTAATTCTGTTTCTTTAGAGAAATAGTCTAAATTTATATTGTCATTTCTAACAAATTCAATTGGAAGCTCTATTTCTATGTCTTCTCCTGCCTCAATTTGATTTAAAGTAATTTGATTATTGTTATAATCAATAGATTTTACTTTTTCATTTCCGGCAAATGAATTTTTAATAGCAAAATTTGGAGAATCAATATTAATTACTGCATTTTGCAAATATCCAACATTCTTTACATTTACTCGTATATAAAGTTTTTGTTCTGTAAATATATCTGCATCTATGCTGTGCTTTTTCGAATCTCCTTCCTTAAAGTATGCATCAAATTCAATATTTTTGTTGTTTGATACTATTCCTTGTTTTTCTAATTCTTCATATGCAGCATAAACAGAACTTGTTAATGTGCTAATATATGACATCATTAAACAAATCACTGTAATTGCTGCGACTAATTTGTTTATAAGATCCTTCTTCATAATTTCCTCCTATAAAAAAATATTACTCCACATATATCTATTATAAACTTTTTTCCCTTATTTTTCAATGGTTTTCCGATATTTATTTACTTTTTATGTAAATTTTGACTTTTTGTTTTTTGGTCAGCTAACGGAAATTGTTTTTTCGACGTTTTTTTATTTTTTAATTTTTTTATATTTTTTTAACATTTTATTGTAATTTTTAATATAATAGATTAATTCAGTTCATATATTATTAATATATTACAAATTTATTATGCCTTTTAATGGCTCGATTGGAGGTTTTATGGATAATCTTGATATGGCAAAATTAATGAAATTATTTTCAAATGTTAGTAAAGATGATTTGAATAAAAGCATAGAAGTTGCAAATAAAATAATGAAATCAGAAAACAAAGATCAAATTATAGAAAAATTAAAAAATGATTTAAATAATAAGAACAAAAGCGGACATTAATTATATTTATGATTTTATACAGTCTACGGAAATTAGTTTTTTATTAAGTAAGCAGGAGGTGAGCCATTATGGATGATGATATTTCAAACATATTAAACAATCTTGCAAAAAATGTTAATTCTAACGGTGAAAATAGCTTTAACGCTGAATCTTTAAAACATATTTTAGAAAATTTTAACAACTCAAATAATAGCTCAAAAAATGATGGTTCTACAGTTCCTGATATAGATTTAGATACTATTTTAAAAATTAAAAATATTATGGAAAAATTAAATTCTTCTAAATCTAATTCTGGTTCAAATTTGCTTTTAGCATTAAAGCCTTTTTTAAGAGAAAGCAGACAATCCAAAATTGATAATTATATTCAGCTACTAAAAATACTTCCTCTATTAGAATCCTTTAAAAATAGTGATTCTAACAATCGGCGGTGACCACAAAAATGTATAGATATCCACCATATTTTTATAATAATTTCAATACATCACATCATTTAAATAATAATAGTCAAGATAAAATTAATGAACAAAAAAAGCCTAAAAAAGAAGATATCAATCGTATTTCTTTCTTAGGTTTATCAATCTATTTTGACGATTTATTAATTATTATTTTACTTTTTATTTTATATAATGAAAAAACTGATGATAAAGAATTATTGTTTTGCCTTGTATTGCTTTTATTGTCTTGATATCAGCATTTCTAATTATTACTAGGTCAATTGAGCAAAAGGGGCATGATTAAAGTTTTATGACCTTTTAAATAACTTACATGCCCATCTTTTCATAGTATAACTTATCTGTAGCTCGCTTTGCTTCGCACAGCTAATAAATGTTCGTTCACCAAAATTGCTCTGCAATTTTCTGTGCAATCTTATTTTTATTATATATAGAAAAGTGATTTTTCCTATACAATAAGAAAAAAGGATATAAGGTTTTTAATCTTATATCCTAATTCTTTATTCTATTATTATTTTATCTTCGTCCACATATGCATATGTTAAGGCAACATTATAATCATCATCATTTTTTTCCATTTCTTTGATAATATTAGATATTCGTATTTGTGGGCTTTCTATTTTATTTGCAGCTATAATTGCTTTTTTATTTCCTTTTGCTCCAGCATGAGCTAGACCTCTTAAATTTCCAACAACAATTACATTTTCTCCCGCAATTGCTTCTGCACCATCATTTACATCGCCTAAAATAATTAATGTACCTTCAAATTCAAGTCTTTGTCCTGATCTTAACGAACCTCTGTGTATTTTAGCTTCTGATATTCCAACATCTTGATTATATGTTCTTTTTATTCCATGTAAGCCTAGGGCTTTTGGCGTATCAAAATTTACTTCTACATTTATAGTTTTTTGAATAAGATCTTGGATTTCTTTTATCTCCCTATTTTTAAGTATTTTTCCTGTTACTAAAATTGGTGTTTTTTCAGCTTGATATAATTTTTTAAGTTCTGGAAGTTTCTTTTTCAAACTTTTTAATGTATCTTCTTCAGATGCCTTTTCGCTTATTTTCATCACTATTACATCTTTTTTTAAATTAATTGTTACATACTGTGCCATCTTTTGCCTCCATTTAACTTTTTTGCTTAAATCATTTTCTTCTTTTGTTATCTGTAGGTCTCAACATAAGGAATCTGAGTCATATCTTCTTGTACTTGTGTTGTATTCATTCCAAAATATTGTTCCATAATTGTTCTTACCGTTTCTCCAGTGTACCAACCATGTCCTCCATTTTCTATGAATACAACTACTGCTATCTCCGGATCATCATATGGTGCAAAACCTGCAAACCAAGCATTAGTTTTTCCATTTCCAGAACCACTTGCCGTTTCTGCAGAACCCGTTTTTCCACCAACCTCTATTGGGAAATTTTTAAATACACTATATGCTGTTCCAGATTCATCAGAAGTAACAGATTTCATACCCTCTTTTGCAACATTTATGCTTTCTTGTGAAATATTTAAATCTTCAACCTCTGTGTCTGTTATTCCTAATTTTTCTTTTATCGCTTTTTCAACTTCATCTTTATTTATTTCTGTACCATCTGCACGAATAACAGATTCTACAATTGTAGGATTTACTATTTTTCCATTATTAGCAATCATACTAATATATTTTGTCATTTGTAATGGCGAGAATGAATTGTAACTTTGTCCTATAACTGCTGACATCATATCACCTGCATACCAGCCTCTTCCATATTTTTCTGCAGTTTCTCTTGATGCAACTGTTCCTGCAGTTTCACTTGGTAACTCTACTCCAGTTTTAACTCCAAGTCCAAAATATTTTGCATATTTTGCCAAATCATCTATATCTATTCTTGTTCCTATTGTATAGAAGAAATAGTTACAAGATTTCTCTATTGCTGTAGTAATATTTACCCAGCCATGTCCACCTCTTAACCAACATCTCCAGCTTTCATTATATTTATAAAATGTTCCTGTATCTCTAACTCTTTCTTTTGTAGTAGTAGCTCCTGTTTCAAGGCCTGTGATTGCAGTTACCATTTTAAATATAGAACCTGGTGCATAATTATCTTGAATTGCTTTATTTCTTAATGGCTTATCTACATTATTATTATATTCATTCCATTTTTCAGTTGATATTGTTCCAACAAAATCTTGTGGATTATATGTTGGATAACTTGCCATTGCAAGAATTTTTCCTGTTTTTACTTCCATTACTACTGCAGCACCAGCATTTGTAGCATATCGTTGTGAATATCCTCCACTATTAATTTTCTTTATACTGTTTGCTAATGCTTCTTCGGTTACTTTTTGCAGATTCAAATCTATTGTAAGAACGACATCTGAACCTTTTACCGCTTCTTTAGTTACATATTCTTCTTGGACAGTTCCATCAACACTCATGTCTATTTGCTTTATGCCATCTTGTCCTTTTAAGTAATCTTCAAAAGCATATTCAATACCAGTTTTTCCAATAATATCATCTTTATCATATGTGTCTTTTCTAGTTTTGTATTCTTCTGAACTAATTTTTCCAGTATATCCAACAATATGTGCTGCTGTAGTTCCTTGAGAATAATTTCTAACTGGTTCGACTACAACATTTATTCCTGGAAACTCTGAAGATCTCTCGTTAAATATTAATGCTGATTGTCTTGATATGTTATCAGATATTTGTAAAGGTCTTGTACTACTATATCCTTCAGTTTGTATTGCATATCTTATTGCCATTATTTTTCTTGCTTCCAATGGATCTGTATTTGTTATTTCATATTCTTCTTTAAGTTTATTAAAGCACTCTTCTGCTGTTGCAGATTCTTCAATATCATGGTCTTCTTTAAAGTTTGCTATTGTATTTTGATTATCTGTAGAAAATGCATATGGATTTACATTTATAATAAAATCATCTATATATGAATCTCCGTTTTGTTCTAGCACTGTAATTATCTTTAAAATTGTCTCGTTTAATGTTTGATCATCAATTTTAGTTTTATATAAATCAACACTAAATCCCATATTATTTCCTACAATAGTATTTCCGTTCTTATCTAATATTGAGCCCCTATCTGCCTCTATTGTACTTTCTCTTGTTAGCCTTGTATTTGATTGTTCTCTATATTCTTCGCCATGTACAATTTGTAGATTGAAAAGTTGTAATAACAATACAATACCAACTATATAAATTATGGTTGTTAAAAAATTAAATCTTAATTTTACATTTGGTTTGTAGCTCAATTAATCACTTCCAATCTTGTTATATTTATTGTTTTAATTAAGTTTTAGCTTCATCGCATTTTGATTACTATTAAAAATATCTTGTTAATATTCTTGTTTCTTTAAATCTTTCTTCTAATGCAAATCCTGCTTTTTGAATTAATGGATAAAATATTATTGTTATTAATATATTAAATACTACTTCTATTAGTAATTTTATTGCAAATGTTGCAATTTCTAATGTATAAGAAAATATTACTGCATTTATAAAATAATTTAAAACTTCATAAATAATAGTTGTTAAAAATACCATCAAAATTATAGTAATCTTACTATCTTTAGAAAAATTTTTATCTAATAAAGCTCCTATAAATCCAATTATTCCAAGAGCAATTGCAGTAATTCCTACTTTTTTGCTTATAAATAAATCTAAAAGTAATCCTATAACAACTCCTGTGGAGATTCCAAGGTTTCTTCCGGCAAATAATCCTACAATTAAAACCAATATAACAAATAGATTTGGTTTTACTCCAGCAATATTAAACCATGTAAAAAAATTTACTTGTAAAAAATAAATTATGAGGAAAACTAAAAATATTAACAAAATTGATAAAGTTTTTTTCATTTTTAGCTCCTTTCATTAATTTAATATTACTAATACTGTATCTAATTTAGAAAAATCTACCGCTGTTTCTATTGTTGCATATTTATCTGTTGGATTTTGTGTATTAACCACTTCTTTTATTGTTCCAACATGTATTCCCTTAGGATATATTCCTCCCAATCCAGATGTTTCAACACTTGTATCTTGTACAAGAACTGCGTCTGTTGGAATATATGTTGCTCTTATTTCTCTTCCGCTATCTATACTACCTTTTGTTATAAAAGCATCTTTTGAAGTATTTATTATACAACTTACAGAACTTGCTGGATCTACTATGGTTTGTACTTTAGCTGTATTTGAAGTTACAGAAACCACATTGCCAACCAATCCTTTATCTGCAATTACAGTCATATTAGGTTGTACACCATCATCTGAGCCAACATTTATAACTACCATTCCTGTATAATTACTAATATCTCTATTTATTACATAACCAGAAACAGTATTATATTCACCATATTTTTCTTTTAAGTTCATTTGTTCTTTTAAGGTAGTATTTTCTGCTTTTATTATTTCTAGTTCTCTTAAAGATTGCTCTAATTCACTATTTTTTTGTTTTAATTCTTCATTTTCAGTTTTTAAATTATCCAAATCTGTAAAAAATGTATCATTTCCAGAAATTTTATTTTTAAGCATAGTAAAACCATTTTGAAATGGCATTACTATTGTGCTAAATATATTTTCTACAACTGATAGTTTATCTATATTAATATTTGATAAAACTACTAATAAAATTAATATTATTACTGTAACGACTATTCCTATAGCACCACTTTTTTTATTTTTATACATTTCTTACTTCCTTTCTCTAATGTAAAATTTAAGATCTTTTTCTTGCATTTATTAATACTGTTCTTAATTTTTCTATATTTTCTAGTGTTTTTCCAGTTCCTTTTACAACACAATCCAAAGGATCTTCTGCAACATATACTGGCATACCTGTTTTTTCACTTAATAATTTATCTAAATTTTTAATTAATGCTCCTCCGCCTGCTAATACAATTCCTTTTTCCATTATATCTGACGCTAATTCTGGTGGTGTTTTTTCTAATGTTATCTTAACAGTTTCTATAATTTCATTTATTGAAGCAGAAATAGCTTCTTGTACATTACTTGATGTGATAACTATATTTCTTGGAAGACCTGTATTTAAATCTCTTCCTGTTACTTCCATAGTCATCTCTGTCATAAGTGGAAGTGCACAACCAATTTCTTTTTTTATCTCTTCTGATGTTGTATCACCAATAGCTAGGTTATATTCTCTTTTTACATAATTTGTTATATCTTCATCTAATTCATCACCAGCTATTCTTAAAGAATTACTAATTACTATTCCTCCTAGTGAAACAACTGCTACTTCTGTTGTTCCACCACCAATATCAACTATTATATTTCCACTTGGTTCAGAAACATCCAAATTTGCTCCAATAGCTGCAGCCATTGGTTCTTCTATTAAATAAACTTCTCTAGCTCCTGCTTGCATTACTGCTTCTTCTACTGCTCTTTCCTCAACTTCTGTAATTCCTGATGGAACTCCTACTAAAACACGTGGCTTTCCAACATTATTTTGTCTACATACCTTTTTAATTATATTTTTTAACATCAACTCTGTAGCAGTAAAATCAGCTATAACTCCATCTCTTAAAGGTCTTACGGCTTTTATAGTTTCTGGAGTTCTTCCTAACATTTCTTTTGCCTCATATCCAGTTGCTAATATTTCTCCAGTATTTTTATCTATTGCCACAACAGATGGCTCATTTAATACTATACCTTTTCCTTTTAGTGTTACTAATAAATTTGCTGTTCCTAAATCTATACCTATATCCTTAGAATTAAGATTTAAAAATTTAAACATATTAAAACAGTCCTTTCCTTCTCATTATTGCAAAAATACTTTCATAATTATCATTTCCTATTATTATATGGTCTAAAAAAGATATTCCAAGCAATTTAGACGCTTCATATATTCTTTCAGTAAGTATTATGTCCTCTTTACTTGGATTGCTATCACCACTTGGATGATTATGTATAAGAATTATCCTTTGAGCTTGCATTTTTATGACATCTGAAAAAATTTCTTTTGGATCTATCATCACAAAATTTTGTCCACCAAATGAGATATCTTTTATTTTTATAACTACATTTTTATTATTTAATATTACCAGTTTTGCCACTTCTCTTTTTTCATTTCTTAATTCTTGCATAAAGATTTCGGCAATATCTTCAGAACCTTTTATTATAATTTTATCTTTATATATAGGCTTTCCAATTCTTTTTGCAAGTTCACATACTGCCTTTATTTGTATAGCTTTAACTCTTCCTATTCCTTTAATTTTAATTAACTCTTGAATTGTTAATTCTTCCAAAAAAGTAATATCATTATTATTACATTTGTTTCCCATATCTAGAATTTTCCCGAGCTAACACTAAAGCAGATTCATTCTTTGTTCCGTTTTTTATTATTATTGCTAATAATTCTGAATTTGATAAATTTGATGCACCATATAATTCAAGTTTTTCATATGGTCTTTCAAAATTTGGGAGCTTTTTCATTATCATATTATTTTCCTTTCTGCCCCCATCTTTTTAATTATACTTTTTTATAAATTAATATTGCTAATAACATTCCTATAATACTTGCAATATTTACTTTAATTACTAATGCAAATGTTATTTTTAATAAATTAATGTCTAATACTAGTGGATCTTGAAGTCCAAAACTTTGACCATAACCTAACCACCATAAGAAATCAACTTTAGAAGCAACTTCTCCAAGTAATCCTCCTACTACTAATCCTGCTAATATAAATAATATTAATACCCATATATTTTTATCTTTTGTTGCCATTATTGCTCCTCCTTTTCCTTACGGAAATATCATTTTAATTCCATAACATTATATATATATTACATTGTTTTTTCAAGACATAATTAATATTTTTTACCTAATAAATTTCTATATTTTTTTCCATTTTTTTCTTTTATTTTAATTCTTTTTATGCTATATTAGATATACCTTTTAAAATAGGAAGAATATAATATTATTACCATATATTTAGTATTTTAAATTATACATATATATAGTATAATTATTATATGTTACAAGGAGGTATTGTAATGAAGTTTGAAAAGTTAAATAATGATAAAATAAGAATTATTTTAGATCTTCAGGACTTAAAAGACAATGATATTGATTATCAGTCTTTTATGGCAAATTCTTCAGATACTCAAAGACTTTTTATGGATATGTTAGATGAAGCTGAAGAACAAATTGGTTTTTCAACAAAAGATTATCAAATAATGGTTGAAGCACTAGCTACTATTGATGGTAATTTTATTATAACTGTTACCAGATCTTTGCCAGATACTAATTTACCTCCTGTATCTAAAAAGCGTAATATAAAAATAAAAAGAAAAAAACATCGTATGGATTCCAATATTCTTATTTACGAATTCACAAAATTTGATGATTTTTGCGATTTTGTAAATCACTTGAATAATTTGGATTTAGCAAATATTAATGTTTTTACAAAGAATTTTTCTTTATATACATATAAAAATCATTATTATTTATTAATGGATAACATTAACCTAGATTACGTATATTTAAAAACATTTTTATTTACAATTACCGAATTTGCCAAAAGTATAAATAATCCAAGATTATTTAAAACTAAATTAACAGAATATGGCTCAATTGTAATTAAAAATAATATTTTAAAGCTAATAAATAAACATTTTATATAGAAATATCCTACTATATTAATCCACAATTCAAATCTTGTATTTGATGTTAGTGGACAATGGAACAAATTGAAAAGACTTTACACTAAATGTAAAGTCTTTTTTTAATATAAATATTTTTGCGGATTATAACTTTGTCCATTTACTCTAATTTCTAAATGCAAATGATTTCCCGTAGCATTTCCAGTTTTTCCAACTCTAGCTATTGCTTGTCCTTGTTTTACAGTATCTCCTTTTGAAACTAATAAACTACTACAATGTGCATAATATGTTTGAACACCATTTCCATGAGAAATTACTACCATCTTTCCAAAAGAACCTTTTGTTCCTGCAAAAACTACAGTTCCTGAAGCTGCAGCAGAAATTTTTGTTCCTGCCGGTGCAGCTATATCTAAACCTGTATGTGCGCTTGATCTTACACTGCTAACATCTGCATATTTCCCAGTTATTATTCCTTTTACAGGTTCTATTAATTTAATTCCTAAATTTACTTTTTTACTGCTGATTTTTGTAGATGTACTTACTCTTGTAGTTACACCTCTATTAGTTGATGCTAGCATAATTCTATTACTATCATTTTTCTTTTCTTCATATAATTTAGATACTGCTTCATCAGTAGATGTTAATTTTGCAAGTTCTGTATCATATTTCTCTTCTATAGTTATATCACTAGCATTTGCACTTTTTTTATCTTTTAATTTTTCAAGTGTATCTTCTGCTTCCGCTAATGTTTTTACATAAATTTTTTCTTTATCATCTTCTACCAATGCATAATATGTATAATAATTTTTACCTTGAGAAATTACTTTGTTAAATATTCCTTCATCATCTGTTGTTATTCCCTTTTTCAAAAAGCTCATTTTATATTCTGGCAAATCATCTATTTCTACGAAAGCCACATTTTCTCCTGAGCCCTCATCCATATATTCATTTATTCTATTTTGCATTTCTGTTTTATCTGTACAATATCCTATAAATTCACCATTTAAAGTTACACTATAAATCGGCTTATATATAAACATTATTACTGCAAATATTATTAGTCCACCAATTGCTAGTATTGCAAGTAATTTTATTAAAGATCTACATTTTATTAAAACTTTCTTTCCCTTAATAATTGTAAACACTCCCTCTATCACACATTGTTTAAATATTATAATAATTTGTTTTTTTATTCAAATTTCATTTTAGAGTGTTTTTTTGATTTTCTATACTTTATCTTTGTTATTCTCCTTTTTCCTAACTTTTTCTATCTAATGCTTTTTTCTCTTACGGATAACGTAAATTTAAGATAGGAATACTTTATTCCTATCTTAAATTATAGATTTTTGGTTCACAATTTTCTAATTCTCATAAACTTATTGTAAGCTGTTTTTCACATCATCAATTTCTGTTATTGTAGCTTTTGCTGCAGGTTTATAATATCCTTTAGCTTGTGCTACCTTAAAAAGTTCATATTGAAAACTTTCATCATTATTTCTTAATTGTTGAAATGTTTGTCTTAATTCAGCATTTTCTGTTTCTGTTATAGCTGTTTGATAAGCTGTAAGACTAGACTTAACATTTGATAAAATATCATTTACCATTACTTTTTCGTTCATCATATCCTCCTAATTATTTAAAAAATTCATTAGTTTTTGTTTTGTGTTTAACGCATCTTGTGCAGATTTAGCAAATATTTGCTTGATTTGTGGGTCAACTGCTTGTGCAGAATATTCATTTAATTTTTGATAAGCAGTATCATGTGCACCTATAAAGTGTCTTAAATTTTGTAGTTCCATTTGACTTAAATTTGGCATTCTAATCACTCCTTCTTATTTAATTATTACCTAACTTTTCCTTTTTATTCAAAAAAAGAACTAATTTAAATTAGTTCTTTATGGTAATAATATTTTTTCAATTTCTTTCCAATTGTTAACTCTTTTAATCTTTTGTTTTTCTAGTTCTTCTTCATTTAAATTTTTATTGTGATATGCCGTAAATAACAATTTTAATTCTGATGATCCTTCTAATTTTTGAATATTATCATCAATTCTTACATCTGCATTAATAAGTGATTTATCTGACAAAAATATAAATCTTTCTGGATCAATAAAAGGCAAATTTTTTTGCAAATAGTCAAATTTATTTTTTAATTGAATACCTGATATAGCTGGATCATCTCTAAAAATGTATGCTGTAACTATATATATTTCATATATATCATTAAGCTTTTTTAATACTTCTTGAACATCCTTATTTAATTCCATATAATCATAAACATTTTTATTTTTAAAGAACTCTACCCATTCTTTCATTTTTTCCTTTGGAATAAGGTCATTTATATAATATGATTTAGCATCATCTTCAGTATAATTTGTTCCTAAAAAATCATTTACTATATTTATAAATCCATGTATACATATTACATCATCCATATCCACTAAAATTCTCTTCATTTATTACTCCTTTTTAAAAAAGAGGGATTTTAGGGCATCCCCATATCCCTCTACTCAATAATCTCTAAATTTGCAAATTTTGCCATAAGTCTTTTATGTCCTGCTTTGTCAAATTGTATATCTAATTTTAAATCATCACCTTCTGGCTCAATTTTACTAATATTTCCTTCACCAAATCTTTTATGGTAAATTCTTTGTCCTTCTTTGTATTTTGATAAATCTACATCTTGTTCTTTATTTTTATTATTTAGTTTTGCTAAAAAGCTTTCTGCTGATCTAAATGCAAAACTTGGTTCTGGTTTACTTTTTGGTATATCTACTTTATATGATTTTGTATTTCCACCATAACTCCATTCATATTTTGAATCTTCAAATGTATCTTTTGGTTTATCTTCTATTTCTTCAGCACCTAGCATCATTTCTTCTGGAATTTCTTTTACAAATCTAGATACTGGATTACAGCTTGTTGAACCAAACATTGTTCTTTGTCTACTACATGTTAAATACAAATTATTTTTTGCTCTTGTTATTCCAACATAACATAAACGTCTTTCTTCTTCCAATTCTTTTGGTTCTCCTATAGATTTGTATCCTGGGAATATTCCTTCTTCCATACCTACTAAAAATACTACTGGAAATTCCAAACCTTTTGCAGAATGTAATGTCATTAATGTTACAGATTCTTCTTCATCATCCATTCCATCTATATCACTAGATAAAGTTATTCCTTCTAAGAAAGAACTTAAATCATTTTCTGCTTCCTCTTCTTCAAATTGTACTGCAACTGTTAAGAATTCCTCTAAGTTTTCTATTCTATTTTCTGCTTCTATAGAATTTTCTTCTTCTAATGCTTTAGTATATCCTGATTCTTTTAATGTGTGTTTAATTAATTCTGTTATTGTGTATTCATCTTTTTTGCTTATTAAATCTTCTATTACTTCTATAAATGGTTTTGCATTTGTATAAACTCTTGTTAAACCATAATTATCTGCTTCTTTAATAATTTCATACATAGGTATTCCAGATTGTTCTGAAATAGCTTGTATTTTGTCTAAACTTGTTTTACCTATTCCTCTTTTTGGTTCATTTATAATTCTTTTTAGTGCTAAATTGTCTGATGTATTATTTATTAATCTTAAATATGAAATAATATCTTTAATTTCTTTTCTTTCATAGAATTTTAAACCTCCAACAATCTTGTAAGGAATATCTTCTCTTCTTAAAATTTCCTCTATAGCTCTTGATTGTGAGTTCATTCTATACAAAATAGCAAAATCTGAATATTTATAATATTCTTCTCTTCTTAAATGATTTATTTGTTCTACAATATATCTTCCCTCATCATATTCATCATCTGAAACATGAAATGTTGGTAATGCTCCTTCTTCATTTTCTGTCCAAAGTTTTTTCTTGTATTTTACTTCATTATTTTTTATTACAGAGTTGGCAGCATTTAAAATATTTTGAGTACATCTATAATTTTGTTCTAGTTTTATTATTTTTGTACCTTTAAAATCTTTTTCAAAATTTAAAATATTACTAATATCTGCTCCTCTAAAACTATATATTCCTTGGTCATTATCCCCAACAACAGTAATATTTCCATGTGCTTTTGCAAGCATTTTTATTAACGTAAATTGTGATTTATTTGTATCTTGATATTCATCTACTAATATGTATTTAAATTTATCTGAATAATAATCTATAACATCTTCATTTTCTTTAAATATTTTTATTGTGAAATTGATTATATCATCAAAATCTATCGCATTATTTTCTTTTAATCTTCTTTGATATAAATTATATACTTTTGCAATTTTTTCTTTTCTAAAATCTCCCTTAGAAATAGCTTCAAATTGCTCTGGTTCTTTCATATCATTTTTTGCATTACTTATTTCGAATTGTACAATTCTATCTGTAAACATTTTGTCATCTATATTCAAATCTTTTAAACATTCTTTGATAAGTGTTCTTTGATCTGAAGTATCAAAGATTACAAAAGAATGGTCAAATCCTATTCTATCTATAAATTTTCTTAATATTCTTACACAAATAGAGTGGAATGTTCCCATCCAGATATCTTGTGCACTGCTTCCAACCAAGTTTTCTACTCTTTCTTTCATTTCATTTGCTGCTTTATTAGTAAAAGTTATTGCTAGTATATTCCATGGTTTTACTTCTTTTTCTTCTATTAAATAAGCTATTTTATGTGTTAAAACTTTAGTTTTTCCACTTCCTGCTCCTGCTATTACTAGGCATGGGCCTTCTGTATTTACTACAGCTTCGTATTGTTTATCATTTAAACCTTCTAATAATTCTTGCATTTTTTAATTGTATATCTAAGATATACTCTCCTTTCTCCAAAAAGTTGTATTACCTTGCAAATTATATCATATTTCTTTTTTTTAACAACCTAAATTTTATATTTTTTTATTCTATCATGCAGAACAAGTTTTCGCAAGGTATATGCAAAAATTTGTTTATTTTTTATCTAAAATCAAAAGTAGCCCTAGCAATAGAGCTACTTTACTTATTTATACTTTTTTAAATTTTATTGCTACTTTAAATAAATCACCATCTAAATATATATTAAATGTACCATCTTGTAATTCTGTTAAGCTTTTTGCAATAGAAAGTCCAAGTCCACTTCCTTCTGTATTTCTAGATTTATCTCCTCTTACAAATCTTTGCATTAGTTCATCTGCTGAAATATTTAATTCATCTTTAGATATATTTTTTACATATATAGCTACTTCATCATTTTCTATTACACAATCTACATATACTCTAGAATTTTCTTCTGCATATTTTGCAACATTACTATATACATTTTCCAATACTCTATATAAATATCTGCTATCTGCTTTAATAAATACTTTTTCTTCTGGTAATTTACTAATTGTCTTTAATCCACGTTTTTCAAATTTGTCTTCAAATTCACCTGTTATTTGATTTAGCAATTCATTAACATTTAAAACTTCTTTAGTTATTTTTATGTTTCCAGATGAAGCTTTTGAAGCTTCTACTAAATCTTCTATTAATTTTTTTAATCTTTGTGATTTATTATCTAAAACTTCTATGTATTCTTTCGCTTTTTCATCTTTAATATCCTCTTGTTTTAACAAATCCACATAATTAATTATTGATGTTAATGGTGTTTTTATATCATGTGATACATTTGTTATTAATTCAGTCTTCATTCTTTCACTTTTAATGCTTTCATTTACTGCATTTGTAAATCCCCCAGCAATATCATTTATATACATTACAAGTTCTTTTAAAAGGCCTGTATATAAAGATTCGTTTATTTTAATATTTGTATCACCTTTATAAATTTTTTCTGTTGCATCATGAATTTCTTTAAATTTATTTACTTCTTTCATAATCTTGTAGTAGCACCATATCCAAAATACTATATCAAGTAATATTCCAAATTCTCTAAAGACTCCTATTAATAATGCTGATACAAGTATTATTCCTGCAAAATATATTCCTATTTTTCTACCAAGTTTTAAATTAGTAAAAATTGCATTTTTAAAATTAGTTAATTTTCTTCCTAACCATTTAAAAAATCTGTAAAAGATTGTATTTGTAATAAATGTATTTGATTTTATTCTTTTTAATAAAGTTCCAGCAATATATAGTGCATTAAGAGCTGTAAAATATCCACTCATTATTATAAGCATTAATGACAAATTCACATCCACAGTTAGTATATACACGCAACTTGCCATAATCATTACTTCCATAAAAAATATGAAGAAATATGCTACAGCTAAAATTTCTAATGGGATTTTATCTATCCAAGTTAAAGTTATACCTTCTTTTCCTTTTAAATGTCCTACACTATATATTAAATAAATTAGTTCTATAAAACCAATTATTATACTAACCACTAAAGTAGTATATGAAAATCCATATAATTTCTGTATTTGAGAATAAACTGCACTATTTATTCCTATATCATTTGATGAGTCCCAATTTTTAACTGTTTCATCATATGCAGTAAAATATTCTTTATCATTAGAAAAATTTTGTATTGCTTGTAGTTCCTGATTATAAACTATATTTTCTTTTGATAACCTTTCTATATTTGTTTGTATATTATTATTTGTAATTGACCAATACTTGTTTTCTGAAATTAAATTTTGTTTTAATTCATTTATAGAATTAGTTTGCTCTGTTTGTTGTATATTTGTATATGCAACTTTATTTTTTGTGTCTACTACTAAATAAATAAATTTCTTTTTTATATAATTACTTTGATAATATATCCTATATTCTCCATCTTGAACATAAATAGGTGTACTATCATTAATATTTTCTCCATCTTCATCTATAATATATCCATATTCATCATATACAAAACCATTTTCTATTTCATCATGCACATTCATACTTATTCTAGTAACTTCGCTCATATATGAAGAAATAAACATATCTGTATCATAAAAATCAGTGGATTCTCTTACTTCTGGATTTTCTATGGAATATGCAATTACAATTATATCAATCACAATAACCATTAAAAAGATTGGTAATGTTAGAAAAGAAATAATTTTTAACAATGGATTAGTTAATAATTCTTTTTCTCCGCATAACTTCACATCCTTTTAAATATTTTCTATTTTATATCCAATTCCCCAAATTACTTTTAAATATTTTGGTTCACGTGGATTTATTTCTATTTTTTCTCTTATGTGTCTTATATGTACAGCAATTATATTTTCTGCTCCATATGATTCTTCTTCCCATACATTTTCATATATTTGTGAAATTGAAAATACAATCCCTTTGTTTTTAGTTAAAAATTTTAAAATATTATATTCTGTAGGTGTTACTTTTATAAGTTTCCCATCAACTGTTACTTCTTTTCTATTATCATCAATAACTAATTCTCCAGATCTATAAATGTTGTCACTATCACTTTTAGTATTAATACTGCCTAATTTTGTATATCTTCTTATTTGTGAATTAACTCTTGCTACTAATTCCATTGGATTAAATGGTTTAGTAATATAGTCATCTGCTCCTACGTTTAAACCTTTTATTTTGTCATAATCTTCTGATTTTGCTGAAAGCATTATTATAGGTATTGATTTATCTTTTCTAATTGTTTCTGCAACAGATATTCCATCTACCTCTGGCATCATTATATCTAAAATTACTAAATGTAATTCTGTATTATTTATTATATCTAATGCTTCTTTTCCATTATAAGCTTTATATATTTTGTATCCTTCTTTTTCTAAATATATCTCAATTGCTTTAACAATTTCTTTATCATCATCACAAACTAAAATATTATACATGTTATAGCCCCTTTTCTTTCTTTTATCATTTCGTGTATATTATACCATCTTAAAACTTAAGAAAAAAGGATATAAAGTATTAATATTTTCTTAATTCCTTTATATCCTTTAATTTTATTCTTTAATCTTCTTTTTTTCCAATCTAAAATTAATAATATCTGTAATAACAAGTTTTATTACTGCTGCAACTGGAGCACCTAAGAACATTCCTAATATTCCAAAATATGCTCCTCCAATTGTAACTGCAAATATTACTAATAACGGACTTAGTTTTAATGATCCGCCAACTATTTTTGGATTAATTATATTGGCATCTATTTGTTGTAAAATAATTACTATAACTAACATCCATATAGCTTGTGCTAAGCCTCCTGTAAATAATGTGATTATTGCAGAAATTGCTACTGCAAATATCGCTCCAAAATATGGAATTAAATTAAATAATCCTATAAAGAATCCAAGAAGTACAGCATATTTTACTCCTAATATACTCATGGCAATAGATACTAATATACCTATTATTATTCCATCTAATACTTGGCTCGCTAAAAATTTAAAGAAATATTCATTACTATTATTAAAATATCTTATTACTTTATTTGCAGTTTCTTCTTTAAATACTGCATGAATAAATCTTTTTAATGCTTTTACTAATTTACTTCTTTCTACTAAAACATATACAGAAACGATTATTGCTACAAATACATTAATTAAGCTTGTTGCAACACTAAATATTCCTGAAATATAGTTTATTATTTGCATAATGTCTATCTGTCTTAATTTTTGAATTGCTTCTTGTAAAAAGTCTTTCTTTAAAAATGAATCTTCTGGAAGTTCAGAAAATTTATTTATCATTTCTGTTATATAACCTTGAGAATTATTTATAAGCTCTGTAATACTTTCATATACTTTTGGTATTAAAAACTGCATCGCTATTACAATTAATATAACAATTATTAAATAAATTAGTATTACACTAATCGGTCTTGACCTTTTACTAATAAATTTAAATTTACATTTTTCTACTCTTCTTTCTATTCCTCTTGTAGGTAAAAATAGAATATATGCAATTAATAGTCCTGCTAAAAATGGACTTAATACATTAAATAGATTTCCAATAACCGATTTTAAATTTTCAAAATTATTAAAGAAGTTAAATACTATAATTATTGCTAATGCAAGGCTAAACCAATATAGCCAATTTTTCCATTTTTTCTCTTTCATAATATTCTCCCTATATATTAATATCAAGTTCTACTGGGCAGTGGTCACTTCCATATATGTCGTCCAATATTTTTGCATCTATAATATTGTCTTTTAATGAATTAGATACTATAAAATAATCAATTCTCCATCCAGCATTTTTTTCTCTTGCGTGAAACATATATGACCACCAACTATATTTACCTTCTACATCTGGATATTTATATCTAAATGTATCTGTAAATCCTGCATTAAGTAATTCTGTCATTTTATTTCTTTCTTCATCTGTGAAACCTGCATTTCTTCTATTTGTTTTTGGATTTTTTAAATCTATTTCTTGATGTGCTACATTTAAATCTCCACACATAATTACTGGTTTACTTTCATTTAATTTTAATAAATATTCTCTAATCTCATCTTCCCAAACTTGTCTATAATCTAATCTTTCTAATTCTCTTTTTGAGTTTGGTGTATATATATTTACCATATAAAATTTTTCAAATTCTAATGTAATTACTCTTCCTTCTTTATCATGTTCTTCTTTTCCAATTCCATATGTTACATTTACTGGTTTTTCCTTAGAAAAGATTGCAGTTCCAGAATAACCTTTCTTTTCCGCACTATTCCAATAAGAATTATATTCTTTTACTATTTCTTTTATGTTATCATCTATTTGATTTTCTTGCATTTTTGTTTCCTGAATGCAAAATATATCTGCATCTATTTTATCAAAGAATTCTTTAAATCCTTTATTTATAACGGCTCTTAGACCATTTACATTCCATGATATTAATTTCATTTTTTACCTCCTAAACTTTTCAAATTATACTATAGATTTTGTGTATGTACAAGAAAAATGATATAGATTTAGTAGTAAAGCAATAGTATCATTGCATTTTTTATATTAATTCTATTAAAATAGTATGGGAGCATTTAGTTTGATTTAATAATATTAGATTAAGTAAACAAAAAGTGGAAAACTATTTTTTGAATTAATTGTTTTCCACTTTTTATTCTTTTTTGTTACTTCAGTCTTACTATATTAATTACTTTCATTTAATATTTCTTTCATTTCTTCTTTTCTCAATCCCGTTATCTTAATTATTTTTTCATTAAATACGACAAAAAGGAACATCTCTTTAATAAGTGATGTTCCTTTAACTTTATGAAACAAATTATTCATTTGACTAAATTCTATTATTGCATAATTTTGACTAATTATACTTGATATAAATATTTCTATCTTATAGGGATTTTAGGACCGTCCCCTGATCCCTATTTTCTATTTTTCTTTTGTTTATTTGTTAGCACTTTAGCATAACTTAATGTTACTGTTTCTAATCCTGCCACTGCTACTAATGCTATTATTATTGGCCATGGTACACTTCCTGTTGATACATTTATTAATACTCTTGCTTCTGAACTGTTGTCTTGTTCGTTCTTATCCTTAAATCCTGGTATATTATCTGTTTGTGTTATCTCTACTTTGTTGTCTTTTTCTCCTAGGTTTCTATCTCCTCTGTTCCATACTAATGTTATCTTGTATTCTTTTGTCTCTCCTGCTTTTATCTCTGGTATTACTTTGCTTAAGTATCCATCTTTTTCATCCCATGTTTCGTCATTGTCTACAACACTCATTCCTTCTGGTATGTTTTCTCTTATGATTGCTTTTCCATCTACTTCTCCATTATTTGTTACTTTTATTGTATATTCTACTTCTACTTTTGTTTCATTTACATTTTTTCGGTAGATTTCTACTCTTGTTAATTTGTTGTTACTTATGTTTTGTTCTTCTCCATTTACTGTTACTTTACTAATTGTTTTATCTACTCCTATGTTAAATGTTTTTGGTTCATAGTAGTAATATACATCTATTGTGTTATTTACAATGTCTCTGCCTTCTTCATCTTTTGTTATTTCTACCTTCATCTTTCCTTCTTCTTGTTCAGGTCTTTGTACTAGTGTGTAATATAGGAATTCTTTTGCTGTTGTTGTATATGCTAAGTCTTTACTTCCTTCTATTACTACTTGACTAGATTGTAATTTACCTGTTTCTTCATTTGTTTCTTCTAGTTCTTTTCCAGTTGTCATATCAACATAGTGTACTATTACTTTTGCTGGTTGATAGTAATAGTATGTTATTACTTGTTTTTCTTCTGTATATTTTCCTTTAGCATTTGTTGGTAACATGTTGTTTCCTTGTCCATCATCTACTGCTACTACATAGCTTAAGAATTCTTTTGAAGGTATATTGTATTCTTCTCCTACATATCCTTTATGGATTGTTGGCTTTTCTAATTCTTCTTTTGTTAATATATCTACATGATGTTCTTCTATTTCTGCTGGTTTTCCATAGTAATATGTTACAACTGTTCTATTGTTTACTATGTTTCCATCTGCATCTACTTCTACTTCCATTGTTCCATTTGCATTTTCTGGTTCTTCTATTAATTCATATCCCTCAAATGTTTTCTCTACTGTTGTATATGAATCTCCTTCATGTTTTGTTTCATCTACTATTTGGTCTGCTAGTGGCTCTCCTGTTGCTCTATCTATATAGTTTACCTCTAACACCGCCTTTTTAATATAGTAGTAATTTACTGTAACTAGTTCTTCTCCCATTATTCCTGTGCTGTTATTTGGAAGTTTTGTTTCTACTAAGTCATATCCTGCAAATTCTTTGCTTGGTATGTTGTAGTTTTGTCCTACTTGAACATTATGTGCTTCTGTATATAGCACTTTTCCTGTTATATCATCTATGTGGTTTTCTACTAATCCTGTTGTTATTGGTTCATAGTAGTATATTAATGTTTGTTCTTCTTTTGTCATTTCTATTGTTTTATTTTCTGGTGCTTCTACTAATCTATATCCTGTAAATGCTTTTTCTGTTGTTACAAACTCATCTCCTACTAATCCCTCTTCTGTTCTTGGTTCTTCCAAATCTCTTATTATTTCATGTGTTTCTGGATCTCTTTCCACATATCTTACTGTTGCTTTTGTATTTTGTAGATAATAATATGTTACATTTATATCTTCTACTGTCATTGTTCCTTCTGTGTTTTTACTATCTTCTACTAATGTATATTTCTTTCCGTCTTTTGTTATTGTTTCTTTCTTATGTTCTGTGTCTGTATTATATTTATCATCTACATGTCCGTCTATTTGTTCTTGTTCTGATAATACTTGGTTGTTTGAGTCATCTGTGTCTCCGTCTTTTTCTAAGTAATTTATTATTACTTTGGCTGGTTTTAATCTGTAATAATATATTACTTCTTGTGGTTTTGACTCATCGTATTTTTCTATTGTTCCTTCTGCATTTGTTGGAAGTTTTTCTTCTACTAATTCGTATTTATTTGAAACATTTTCTGCTGGTTCTGTACTGTACTCGTCTCCTTCTTTGCCTTCTATTACTATGTCTTGTGTTTCATTATTATTAATGTCTGGCACTTTATTTGTTGTCGGAGTTCCATTTGGATTCATTATGTAATAATGTACTGTTACTTTTCCATATTTACTTGTGTTTGTAATTATGTTGTTTTCAGCATCTATTGATGTATCATAATATTTTAGATCTCCTTCGTTTTTCTCTTCTTCTGCCGTTAAGGTATATGTTATTTCTTTATTATCTGCATCATATTTTGAAAGATTTTCGAATATATCGTTCCATTTATTTTCATTGTTACTATCCTTTGTTGTTGTACTTCCTTCTGTTCCTGGAACTATTAATTCTTTTGTGTAAACGCTACCATCACTTCCTGTTAGTTTGAAGATTACACTTTCTGGACGTTTTCCTAATTTATTACTTTCATCATCCCATACTTTAGCTACTGGTATATTTACTGTAAATCCTGTTGTTGTTTCTGCTGTATCTGTTGCCTCTTCACTTGTCTTTTCTGGTGTATATGTTTTTATCTGTCCTTTTACTGTATTTTCTATTGCATTTTGTTTTGTGTCTATATTTGTATATACAACCTTTATTGTTTTATTTATTTCTATTTTTCCGCTTTCCGGATTTCCATATGTATCTATTCCTTCTACTACTTCTTTCCATGTTATTGTATTTGTTTTTGCATCATATGTTCCTCCATTTAGTATTGATTTAGCTGTGTCTATTGCATATGGAAGAGTATCCACTATTGTTATTTGTGCCTTTCCTATATAATCACTTATATTTGCTGTATATGTTATGTTATATGTTATTTCGTCTTTTATATTATCTATTTTCTCTGTTGCTGTTTTTTCTATAGTATTTGCTAGTGTAGAACCTACCAATTTGTATTCATATGTTACTTCTGTTAATTTATCTATCATTGTTCCTTCCCAGTTGTCTGTTCTTGTTACATATTCATAATTTTCTGGTATTTCTTCACTTACTTCTGTTGTATATTCGTCTCCATATTTTCCTGTTCCATTTGCTGGAATAACTACATCTGGTGCTATTTGTTGTTTTGTATCTGTATCTATATGATGTACCACTACTCCTGCTGAATCCTTTACTCTGTAGTAATATGTTACTACTGTTTCGCTTTCTGTTAATGTTCCTGATGCATTGCTTGGTATTTCTACCAATTCATATTTTGGATCTATATCTATTGCTGGCTTTGTTGTATATTCTGTTCCTTTAGCTTTTTCCTCTTCCAACTGATCCGCCTCTGATCCTGGAACTATTTCTTCTGTTCCTTCTATATAGTGATTAACAACTAGTTTTGCTGGTATTTCTTTGTAATAGTAGATTACTTCTTGTTCAGTTTCTTTATACTGACCACTTGCATTTGTTGGGATTTTTTCTGTTACAACTTCATATCCTTCAATGTCTTTAGGCGCTGTTGTGTAATTGTCTCCTATATTTCCTGTGAATAGTTCATCATCTGCTAATTTTTCAGTTGTTCCATCTTTGTAGTGATGAACTATTACCTTTGATGCCTCTTTATTTACAATATCTAATGAATTGTTTTCTCCACCTACTGTAAATGGTATTTCTTGTTCATTTAATACATATCCTTCTGGTGCTTTTGTTTCTTTTATTACATAATCACCATTTGGTAATGTTAGCTTTATTTCTCCATTTGAATCAGTTGTAACTGTTTGAGTATATTCACATTGTTCTACTTTAATTGAGTTTATTACAAAATGATCATTTGTATTTCCATCATAATTGGTATAGCCTAGTGTTAGTCCATACATTTCTCCACCAGGAATTAATAATGAATAATCTCGTGCATCTTGTTTTCCGGTCAAGTCGAATATCCATTGTTGTTCATAATTTGACATTCCTTGCACAAAAGCCACTGCTTCATCACTATTATTATTTCCAGCGTCTATTTCTGCATTAATGGTTATTTTGTACCAATCCTTTGCACTACTCAAGTCTAGCAGTATTCCACTCATTGCTACAGAATTATTTACATTTAAATTTGTTGGTTTATATGTCTCTCCCTCTTGTTCGAATTCATAATAGTCCCCACCAGCTTGCATTAGTTCTCCTATTGCATTTTCTCCTATTGATGGATCATCTGTTATTGGTATTGTTAGTTTAAATTCTGCTCCTGGTAGTTTTTCACCATCTTCATTTACTTTATTTATTGTAAATACATCTTCTTTAGGAATAAACGATACTCTAACTTCTTTATCTTCTGTCATATTTGTAAACTTATCCAATATAACAGTTCCATCTTCTCTAGGTGTATATGATATTTCCTTTCCATTTATTGTAATACTATATATTTCGTAGCCTTCATCTGGAGTTATAACTATATCTTTTTTACTATTTTCGTGTATTGTAACTTCTTCATATGGATCTTGGTATTCACCACTTATATTACCTCCATAACCATTTACATATGTCCATATATTATATTGTTTTTTATAATTTTCTACACTTATTTCTTGTATATCTGGAACTGACGGTAGTATATCTTTTAAATGAACTTTATAAATACCAGAACTTGCATAAAAGAACTCATTATCTACATATGCTAACTCTCCGCACAGCTAATGAATAACTTTCTATTTTTATCGAATTTTCTATTTTTCCATCTTTATTAATCCACATCAAAGAATCTCTTGTATCTTCCGGTAAAGTTATATCGTTTTTATCATCTGTCAAACTCCCTGGAATAGTTAATTTTCCATTCATTTGATGATAACAAGAAAAAACATATGAATTATTTGTTTCAATCATTGTACTCATATAATATATCCAATCAGTATTAAGAGCCCATTCGACTTTATTATCTTGAGTATATTTTATTATAAATCCCCTATAAGAACCGTTTTCCATACCTTCCAATAAAATTCTCTCATTTTTTACCGTGTCTTCTGCAAGTATTTCTATATCACCATTTGAATAACCACTTACAATATAATCTCCATTTGATAATATATTGATTGTTCTTGCATAGTCTCTGTTTGTACCACCTATCGAATCTATATAATATATTTTCCCTGCTTTATTAAATTTCATTATTATTAAGTCATATGTTCCTTTACTTTTCAATGTTATTTCTTTATTATCTTCCAAGTCTTTTGAAGGAATTGTATATGTTCCATAAAATGTTCCAGAAAAAAACACATTACTTTCCTTATCAACATATAATCCACCTGTCCATGTGTTTCCGAGGAGCATTAATTCCATATCCCCACTCTACCTTCATATCTTTATTTATATAAAATAAAGCAACATCCTTTGGAGTTGATAATTCTAAGGAAATTGTCTCACCTACATGAGTATATTGACTATCTACCTTAATCAATTTATTATCCATAAGAAAACTTACAGCAAACGAACCATCGTTTGAAATATTACTTATGTATGTTTCACTAGTACTAGGAATTGCTCCATCAAATACTATACCACTTATGTACTCTCCATTACCATTAAATTTTAATGCTACTACATTGGTAGCACTTGTATCTGTTAGATTAGTATTCATCAAAAATTGACTATTCCCATTATCATCATATAAAAATAAATCTGGACTTGTGGTTCTTATTAATACAATAATATTATCTTCGTCCTTGTACTTTACCTTCAAATATTCTACTTTTTTTGACCCTCTAATTTCTTTAGCCCATACTATATTCCCATTTGTATCATTTCTTCGTATTGTAGTAACCGGTATATATTCACCTTCGTCATTTCGTACTGAATATCCACCAATGCTTATCAAGTCTTCTTCGCTTGTCTCATCAATCTCTGAATAATAATTACCTGAATTCAACTTATCTAACGCCCATCCTTTAGTCCCTGGCAAAGTAGCATCAATACCAAAATAATATGATCTATCTTCTATTGCCTCTGGTAATTCATAATCTTCTAAAGCTTGTACTTCAACCACTTTATATAATCCTTGTGGTAGGTTTAGTGATATCTCTCCATTTTCATCTGTTGTTATTACTTGATATGTTTTTCCATTTATTTCTTCTTGTTCTCCTACTAAATCTCCTCTTACATCATATGCTTCATATTCATTATATTCTTCATCTATTTTATATATCGCAAATTTTGTATTAGGTAATGGTTCTTGAGTATCTCCATCTTTTTTATAAAGTTTAAATATTGGTGCATTTTTAAAGTTTACTTTTATTGTTCCATTTTCTACTGTATATTCAAATGTATTCTCTGTTAAAAATTCTAATGTTAAATTTCCATCTGCATTTTTGCATCTAAATTTATATGTATTTGTATCTGTTATATATCCTTCTGGTGCTACTACTTCTGTTAGTTCATATTCTCCAAGAATATTTTTACCTTCTACATATTGATATAAGCCATTTACATCAATTATTCCTTCTTCATTTGTTGTATAATATTCTTCTTCCTCGCTATCTAGTGATTTTAATTTAAATTGTGCATTTGCAAGTGGTTCTTCTGTGTCTTTATCTGTTTTTAGTATTTCAAAATTATATGTTGGTATTTTTTCATTTTGTAATTTTATTTGGAAACTTGGTAAGTTTTCATTCGTTCTTCCACTTGTTAATTCTAAAACATTTAATGTATCTTCTGTTACTCGTAAATTATAATTTTCTCCTGCTTGTTCTATTACAAATTTTAGTTCTCCATCAGGTACATAATATCCTTCTGCTTTTACTTCTTTTATTGTATATTCTTCATTTGGATATAATCCTGAAATTGTAGCTATTCCTTTGCTATTTGTTATCATCACTCTATTAGTGTAGCCTTTACCTGTTATTTCAAATCTTATATTCTCTAATATTTTTCCTTCTGTATCTTGTTTTAAAATATTTAATGTACTTAATGGCTCATCTTCTACTGTAACAGATATTGTTTGATTATTTACTGTAAAATCTGTTTTAGTCTCTCCTTCTAGTTTTTCTACTTGAATATTTCCACTTTCATCAACTGTTGTTTTAAATTTAATTTTATTTTCGTTTAATTCATATCCTTCTGGACTTCTTATTTCTTCTATTTCATATGTTCTTTCTACATATAAATCCTTTATTGTTAATTTTCCTTGTGCATTTGTTCTAGCTATTTTACTACTATTTGTTCCTTCTTCTGTTACTTTATATGTTGCTCCTTCTACCAAGAAATCCGTTCCTTTTTGATTTTTTACTATTTCTAAATCAAATTTCCTAGCAATCATAAATCCTAATTTACTTGTCTCTGTTTGATCTTTTAATCTTCCTTCATCTGTTTCTAAATAGAAATATACTGCATGTGTTGAATATGTTACATCATTATAATTCACATCTTCAGGTATATTTACTTCATATGTACAAATATACTCTTCTCCTTTTGCAATGACGTAATCACCTAAATCTATTGCATATGTTCTTATTTTAGAAAAGTCTGTTACTTCATCTGCTGTTTTCCAATTGTTACTTGCATCGTTTATGTCATTGTTTACTACTTCATTTTCTGAATAATATACTTTTGCTATTTCTTTTAACTTTTCTGGAACTTCTATAGGGCCAGTAATTTCCGCTGTAAATGTTGAACCTAAATTGCTTCCTAATATTTGTGATGTGTTTCCCTCAAATGGTGTTTTCCCTACTACAACTACTCCACTTATATTTCCAGAATAATTATTTATTATATGTACATTTATTTTAGCTGTTTTATTTTCTTGTACTTTATCTACTAAAGCAACTTGTGGCGCTATTATTGTAGATATTTCATCTCCTGCATCATTATAATCTGATGCTATTTCTGTTGTTATTAATGATGTTGGTCCTACAAAAGTTATAGCTTCTGTATCATAATTTACTGTATCTTTTGTATTTCCATCTGAATTTATATCATATGCATCATTTGCTCTATAATTATCTTTATAATTATTACCATTTTCGTTATATGCATATAATTCTAGATTTTTATTTGCAGACAACTTTCTTGGATCTGGAGTTAATTGTGAATCTATTGTAATTGTAAATGTTTCTGGGCTATTATTTTCTGTTAATATTTTTAAGTAATAATTTCCATTATCTTCATAAACATCATATCCTAATACACTTACATTTCCATTATCTATCCTTACATCATTTACTTCTGCTAATATTATTTCTTCTGGGAATTTTACTAAAAATGTTCCATTTTGCCATTCTTTAACATTATATCCTAAATTATCTGTTCCAATTGTTATCTTTAGATTTGTTGTTTCTTGTGTTGATACTGTATTAGGTGTAACACCTGTTATTCTTGCTATTGATACTGGTTCATCATAATTTGCAAAAGCTATATCTGTTGCAAATGTTGTATAATCATCGCTTGCTGAATATTTTACTTTTCCACTTAAATATGAATATATTTTATTTAATTTGTTAAATTCTTCCCTTGTTTTATCTGTTGTTAATTTTTCATCATTAATTTGTTTTATTTGTGTTATTCTAAAACTACTTGATTTATCTGCTTCACTTGTTTCTATTCTTATATGACCTACTGGGGCTTTGTAATAATATGGTAAATCTTTTGTATATGTTTCATACTCTTCTGCTGTAAATTCATGTATTAATTCATCTGTTTCATCATTATATACTTTTATCCAACCATTCTCTCCTAGCATAGCTCCTGCATTTGTAAAATATATTCCTATACTTTCACTATATGATTCCATATTTTCGTATTTACCATCTGTCTTTAAAAATGCATCTCCATAGTTTGCTTCTGGTTCACTTAAAACTATATTTGATACAGTTCCTGAATTTCCTCTTGACAATGACCAGTTTACTTCATATCTATCTTCGTATTTATATTCTGCATCATTATACCAATCTACTGCTTTTTCTTTTGATATTACATATGTGTCATATGGATATGATACATATTGTCCTACTTTTACATCATAATCAAATACATCTCCTCCACCTCTTTCGTATGTAATACTGATTACATCTTCTGCCACATTACTTACATATGGATTATTAAACTCTTCATTCGGATTATTATATCCTTCAAATGTTGCTTCCACTGGTATATTTAATACTATACTACCTACTGCTTCATTATATGCTGCTAATGGGTATGTTACTTTTAATTTGAATTCACTATATCTTGCATTATTAAAGCTTGATGTATATGCTTCCTTTGTAACTACTCCATCTTCACCTATTTGTGCTTCTCTATATGCTGTAAATTTTCCTGTTTCTTCATCATATGTATATTTTACATTTTCTCCTGTTATCTCTACTTTTGTTGCCTTATATCCATTAAGTTCTGGTATTGTTCCTTCTATATTTGATTTTTGTAGTAATAACTTATTATTACTCTCTTGTGTTACAATTTTAAATTCTAAATTTACTTCTTGATTTTTTTCATCAACTATACTTTCTGTATTATAGTTTTGATATTTATTTTTCTCGCTATTTATTCCATATGTATATGGTATCTCCGCTTTTGTAGTACTATACCAATCTACTGGTAATTCTATTTCTTTATTTATCTCTGTTCTTGTTCCATCTTCTGCTACATGTGTTCCTGTTAATATAATTTTGTTTACTCCGCTATATTTATTTGTATCTTTTCCTATTGCATCTCTTTTTGTACTTATATATCTATAATCTCCACTTCTTACTTGTCCAAATATTAACTTTTGTGTTCCTACATTTACTTGTTTTAAATTGATTTCTTTTGTATTTTCACTTATATAATTTCCACTTATTGTTTCATCATCTACTAATGCCGTTTTAAAATACATATTATTTGACTCTATCTTTATTTTTCCATTTTCTAAATGTCCATTTCCAAGCACGTTTAAGCTCATGTAAAGTGTATCTTCTCCTTCTACTTCTTTACATGTTCCTTTTACTTTTTCTGCATATCCATCTCCATTTAAATCTCTTGCAAAATATGCACCAAATCTTACATATTCACTTTGTGTTTCTTCATCTTTTTCCGTTAATTCTCCATATTCCATTGCTCTGGCTAGTTCTGGATTTGCTATTTCTCCGCTTTTACTTGTTTTTAGCATGCTAAATAGGCATACAGCTATAATTAAAATTACAACTGCAGCAATTAAGCCTGTTAAAATTATTCTTTTCTTGGATTTAGAATTTAGATTAATTTTCATTTTGCTACCTCCGTTTAATGTCTATATTTTTATTTTAATATGCTATTAGCTTCAAATCCATGGGAATTGCTGGTACTTCTGGATAATTTGCACTACTCTCTCAATTTAAGTTTTTCCTAACTTCTCACACAACTTTTCTTTTTAAACAGCAAAAGTAGGCATACCTTTTGGTATACCTACTTTTTATCTATAAATATTCTTTTTTCTCTAAAAATGTTATGTGTGTGTGTGTGTGTGTGTGTACAGCACCAAGCGTTACAGCTATTTGCATATTAAACTTCCTTCCCATATATTTTTTATTTATATATATTATTAATAAATAGCTAATAGTTGTAAATGGTAGTATTTTCCAGTTTTCCCTTGTTCTTTATTTGCTTTATTACGGAAGTTCTAACTACTTGCTTCAAACGCCTATTTATTACATTTTCTTATCTTTTTTTATATTCAAATATTGTTTTATACATTTTTTAGCGCAAAAAACTACGCAAATTAAATTTGCGTAGTTTTTTCTCTTTATTAATACCATCCTTTAGATTTAGAATGACTCCATGCTTTTGATGGTGATCCATATCTTGATTTAATATAATTTAATCCCCAATTAATTTGAGTTTTATAGTTTGTCATATAGTCTGAACCATATTTTGACATTTTGCTTGCTGGTAATGCTTGTGCAATACCATGAGCACCTGAACTTGAATTGTGTGCTAATGGATTCCATCCACTTTCTTTATTCCATAAAGAAACTAAACAATCAAAATCATAGTTTGACCAACCATAAGCTTGACATCTAGATTTTGCATATGCTTGATATTGTGCTTTTGTTCCAGTAGCTCTAATTGCACCACTACCTCTTGATGTAGTTTTATCTCTTACTTGAACTATTTTATCTACTGGTTCTTCTATAACTTTAGAGCTAATTTCTGTTCTTTCAATTTCCTTGTCATTTTGATATTTAACTTTATAAGTAACTTCTTTTTTACCATTTTTACCTTTTTGAATTACTTGTTCCTTTGTATTTTTTGTACTATCTGTTACCTTTTTAGTAATTGTTTCATATGGTATTTCTTCTGTCTCTATTATTATTTTTTCTGTAATTGGATTATATGCTTTAGAAACAGTTTCTAAATTTAATTCTGTTACAGTTGCTTCATTTGAATCATTTGAACTTACTACTGCTTCTGCAACTTCTTCTTGTGCTGTTTTTTCTGTTATTATTATTTCTCCATCTGCTCCAACTGTTTTATCTGCTTCTGGAGTTACCTTTTCTTCTGGTAATAATATTATATGTTTTTCTTCTAATATTTCCTCTACTTTAGTTTTTGATGTAACAACATCCATTTCACAACCATTTGATAAAATGATTTTAACATTTTTTACTTGTTTGTTTGCAGCAAAAACACAAATACTTGTTATAAATAAGAATATTAAACAAATACCTATAATTCTTTTTACTGATATCGATGCTGTTTCATTATCGTTACTTTTTATCATAGTTACCTCCTTAAACCAGCCATTGGCTGTTTTGCCTGAAATTTAGGCAATTCTTTATAAGCAACATCCTTATTATACTATAATTTTTTAAATGTGTCAAATTTTACAGAATTTACATAATTTTTCCATATACTAATATTATATTAATTTTAGTCCGATTTTATGCAATATTTATTATTTTTATTGTATATATTATTTGTATATGTTAAAATAAATTTTAAAGGAGGAGAGATATTTATGATTATTGCAATAGTTGTAATCCTAGTTGTTTTAATCATTGCAGTAATTGCAATGTACAACAGTTTGGTAACATTAAGACAAAGAGTAAAAAATGCATGGAGTCAAATAGACGTTCAATTAAAAAGAAGATTTGATTTAATTCCAAATCTACAAGAAACTGTAAAAGGTTACATGACTCATGAAAGTGAAGTTTTTTCAAAAATAGCCGAATTAAGAAGTTCTTGGGCAACAGCTGAGACTGTAGCTCAAAAAGCAGATATCTCTAATCAATTAACAGAAGCTTTAAAAACAATTATGGCTATATCTGAAAACTATCCAGATTTAAAAGCTAGTCAAAACTTTATGCAATTACAAGACGAACTTACTAATACAGAAAATAAAATTGCTTATTCTAGACAATTTTATAATGATACTGTAACTAGATATAACACAAAACTTGAAACATTTCCTTCAAATATAATTGCAAATATTTTCAAATTTAAGCCAGATGAATTATTTGAAGTAAAAGATGAAACAACTAGAGAAAATGTAAAAATCGATTTTTCTAAATAAAATATTTAAAGATTTCTTGTTCAAAGAAATCTTTTTAAATATGTGAAAGGTTGTACGTTTATGTATGAAGATATAACAAGAAATAAAATAAAAACAGGCGTTATAATATCACTATATACCATTGTAGTTACATTAATTATATATTATATATGTTACGCATTAGATTTCGGTATATACTCTATTATATTTGCTTTAATTTTTTCCATTGCTTCAGCATGGGGATCATATTATTATAGTGATAGAATTATTTTATCTTTAAATGGTGCAAGACCAGCTACTGAGGAAGAAAATAAAAAACTTATTAATATATTGGACGGTCTTATGGTTTCATCAGGATTAACAAGTAGACCTCGTTTATATATTATGGAATCTAATCAACCAAATGCATTTGCAACTGGTAGAAATCCAGAAAATTCTGTTATTTGTGTTACAACCGCATTAATAGAAAAATTAAACTATTATGAACTAGAAGCTGTTATAGCACATGAAATGGGGCATATAAAGAATTATGATATTCGTTTATCTGCTGTTCTTACAGTTATGGTAGGCTTAGTAATAATTCTTTCAGATTTCTTCTCTAGAGCTTTTTTATGGAGAGATTCTGATAGTAAAAACTCAAATGGAATAATGATACTAGTAAGTCTTGTATTATTATTACTTGCTTCTATTTTTGGTAGATTGATGAAATTAGCAATATCTAGGAAACGTGAATTTATGGCAGATGCTTCTTCTGTAGAATTTACTAGAAATCCAGATGCTTTAATTTCAGCATTAACCAAACTAGATTCTGATCAAGAGCCTATGAAACAAGCAAATAATTCTACAGAAAATATGTATATAGTTTCACCTTTTAAAGGGAAACAAAAGAAATCAACAAGTTGGTTTTCTACACATCCATCAATTGAAGATAGAATTGAAGCAATAAAAAATTTAAAATAGACGTCGTACAGACGTCTATTTTCATTTAATTTATATCAAATATTCTATTTGCATTTTCATAAACTATTTTTTCTATATCTTCAAAACTTTTTTCCTTAACTTCTGCTATTTTTTTAATAATATATTGTACATTTCTAGGATCATTTCTTTTTCCTCTAAATGGCTCTGGCGATAAATATGGACTATCAGTTTCTACCAGCATTTTATCATCAGGTACAAGCTGTATTATTTCTGAAGCATTTTTAGAATTTTTAAATGTTGTAGGACCAGCAAAAGATATGTAAAATCCAAGCTTAAGTCCTTCTTTAACTAATTCTCTATTAAATGGACAACAATGAAAAATCCCCTTTTTATTCACCGAATGATTTTTTAATATTTCTAAAGTATCCATTACAGCATCTCTAGTATGAATTTGAATTGGCAGATTTAATTTGTTGGCTAATTCAATTTGTTTTATAAAAGCTTTTTTTTGTATATCTTTATTTTCTGTGTTCCAGTGATAGTCGAGTCCAATCTCTCCTACGGCTACAATCTTTTCATCGTTTTTATATATTTCTTCGATTACTTTTAATTCTTTGTCTAATTCTTCCATTGTTTCTGGAACATCATTTGGAGAAATCCCAATCGTAGCATATATAAAATCATATTTTTTACTTAATTCTATAGCTCTTTTTGATCCTTCTAGGCTATATCCAGCTGTCACAAGTCTATCTACACCATCTTTTCTTAAATTTTCTATAAGTTCTTCTCTATCTTCATTAAATCTCTCATCATCCAAATGGCAATGTGTATCAAATAATTTCATAACATCCTCCTACATAATCTCTGCAATGCATACTGCCTGTGCATAGCTTTTACAATGTGAAATACTTATATCTATGTCTTTAATCCTATTCTTTATATTTTCATTATTAATTATTACTAATGGTTTTCCTTCTGCATTATTCACTATTTCAAAGTCCTTCCATTCAATTTTATACTTATTTTCTATTACATCCGTTAAAGCCTTGAAAATCGCTTCTTTAGCAGCAAATCTACCTGCAAAGCTTTGATGTTTTTGTACTTTTTTACTATTACAGTATTCAATTTCTTTTTCAGTATAAATTCTATTTAAAAATTTATCTCCTATATTTTCTATTCCATCTTTAATTCTTTCAACTTCTATAATATCAGTACCACATCTAATCATTTTTTCTCTCCTTTAGGGAATTTTTATTGTTGTATACGTAAAATTCTGAATATTTTTCCTACGTAATAAAAAAGGAAAAAGGGTCATTCCCTATTTCCAAAATAAATTTATAAAGTTTATTATGTTTAATCCCAGTGAAACTAGTAAAATTATCAAGATTATTTTATTTGTCTTAGCTGTTTTCTCTATATTGCTTTCTTTATATAAAATATCGTATTCATTTTTTAATTTCCAATATGCTTTATCTAATTCTAAATTTAATGACCAACTATTACATAATAAACTTCCAATATCATCATTTGTAATATCTTGTAGCCATATGTTTTGTGTAAATTCTAAAAATTCTTTTCTTATTTTTTTATAAGCTGTTGTCATTTTGTATTTTTCTGTCATTTTTTGTATAAATATTTTTTTATATAATTCTAATACATACATATAAATATATACATTCTCATATAAGAAAGGAAGCTTTGTATAATTAAATGTATCTATTCCAGATGTTAGGATTGCAGTCGTTTGTTTAGAAAATCCAATCTTTATATATTCCCATTTATCCATAATAGCTGTTTTCTTATCTTTATTGCTAAGCTCTACATTTAAATTATAGTTATTAGGCAATACATTTATATATTTATAAAACTGATGCTTAATATCGTCGAATTCTATTGTTTTATTCCAACAATTTTGATCAACACACGTATATGAAAAAGTTAAAAATTTATTAGTTTCTGTAATATTACTATTTTTCTTTAACTCTCCCCCAGCTAATTCTTCTATAAATTCTGTTAATTTTTTTATACTTGAGAACTTATCAGCTTGTATTTTTATATTGTCAAATTGCTTCATAGATATAAATTCTGACTTTATATCTTTAAATTTATAATTAAAATTTAATACATCTTCAAAATTATTGGAATCTTCTATCATCGTTTTTAATAGAATAAAGCATTCTCCTGTATTAAAGCATATTATCTCTATTTTTTCTATTCTGAAGAAAATACCTTCTGATCTGCCTGCTTTTCCTTGTATATTATTCTCTAAACTATATTCAAAAATTGAACAAGGATATTTTTGAAGTATAGTTGCTTTCATTCCTACATCTAATTCCTCAAATTTCTTTCTTTTATTATCTGAAAATTCAAAAGTTGGAAACATGAATTTTCTTGCTTTTGGTAAAAATTTGTTATAAATATCCAAATCCTTTTGCTTTTCAAATAATCTAAGAGTACAATTTTTATTTTTTAATAATTTTTGAATATATTTAGAATATTTCCATTTTTCTATAATATACGGATATATAAAATACGTATATTGATATCTCGTCTTTAGTTCCATTTATACTCCTTCTTTTGTTTATTTTGTATAGTATGTTGCATTTGAATCTATATTTCCTAAATGCCATTCTCCTATAAAGTCTATTTGCATGCTATCTGATAAATCATATGTTGGTTCTACTACAACTTTACCTGTTTGGTCAATTGCTCCCCATTTTCCATCTTTTTGAACAGCAGCATAACCATATGCATTTTGTGTTTTTGCATCATCATATATGCATTCTACTACTTCTTTTCCATCTTTATCTACAAATCCATATTTATCATTTTGTTTTGTTAAAAATAAAGTATTTGATGTATTAATATCTTTTTCAGATTGTTCTTCAAATCTATAGTTATAATATTTATCTTCATCATCAACTCTTATTTTTATATAACTTTTATTTGTATTAATTTCAGAAACTATTCCTGATAATTTTGTTTCTAAACTACTATCTATTAAGTTAGATGTAATTCCATCTTCTGATGCTTCGACTAAATCTGCTGATTCTATGTAATTCATTGTTTCATATATAGGATCTATTACAATTTTATTTTCGGAATTTGCCAATCCATATTTTCCATCCTTTTTAACAATAAATGTATCTGTAAAAGCAAATTTTACATCATCATAATCTGTTGAAACTATTTCATCTCCATTTTGATTAATAACACCAAACTTATTATTTTCCTTAATAATTATATTCCCTAATTTAAGTCCTGTTACATCATCGGCATTTTCTAATGCTTTTATTTCATTAACAGTTCCGTCTTTATTAACAAGTTCCCAATTATTTTTTTCTTTAACAATATATTTTCCATTATCTGTCATAGATTTAATATCTTCGTATTTTGGTTCTAAAACTTCTTGATTATTACAATCTACAACACCATAATTATTATCTTCGTCTACAACTATATATCCTAATTTATAGTCATCTCCTAAAGGTAATATATCTTTATATGTTGTATCTATTACTTTTTTACCAGTACTATCAACTAAACCTTTTTTTCCATCTTTTTCAATTATTATACTATTATCTGTATTTTTTAAAGAATATAACTCATCATATTCACATGGCAATAATTCATTTCCATTTATATCTATTATTCCATATTTTCCATCTTTTTGTACTTTTAAAGCATTTTGTTCATATGTTATATTGTTATTTTCATCATAATTAGATATAGCTTCTATTTGTGAATAATCTGTAAATATTTCCTCATTTTTTGAATTTAACGCTTTAGTTTTGTAGGTGTTATTATCATAGTCTACATCATATGTACATAAGAAAATATCTTTTCCGCTATTTGGAATAACTATATATTCTTGATATGAAGGATCTATTATTGTTTCACCTTTATTATTAATTACTCCATATTTATTATCTTCTAATGCTGTAAAATAATATACGCTAGTCATACGTGTTCCTTGTCCATTAGCGACTAATTTATATATAATAAAAATGAACATGATTATAACTACTAATGCTATTATTACAGCAAAGACTTTTTTCATGTTTAATTTTGCTTCCCCGTTATATCTTTTTCCTCTTCCCATTTCATTTCCTCCGTAAGAATTAATTCGTTTTTTTACACATACATAATATCATATTTCTACAACAAATTACAATATAAACATAAAAAAAGTACATCGTAAATGTACTTTTTTGTTCTTAATTTTTTTCTAGTTTAACTACTACTACTGTCATATCATCTTTTGGTATGCCATAGTTGTTATCTACAGCTTCCGCAAGTATTATATCCGCTATTTTTTGAGGATTATCTGTTTCCATTTCTTCTAATAAATATTTAATCCATAATTCTTTGTTTTCATATTCTGCATTTGATTCAATTATACCATCACTGCACATTACTAGTATTTCATTTTCCTCTAAATCCCTATCAGATATTTTTAAATCAATATCTTTTAATATTCCAGCTGGTAATGTTAAATTTTTTATAATATCTACATGTCTTCTATTCTTTATATATGTTGGTGATGCTCCATTTTTTATGAATTCTACATTTCCTTCAAACAAATCAAATATTGCTATATCTAATGTAGCATATGAATCATCTTCTGAATTTAGACACATATTTGAATTTATTATATCTAAAGATGTTTCTTTATTAAATCCAGATGCTAACAATCTTTTTAGCATTTGCGTAGCAATTCGGCTACTTTTTCTTGCATTAGGTCCTGAACCCATTCCATCACTTATTGCCACTAATTGCTTACCATCTTGTAATTTCATTTTTAATGTAGTATCACCACTTACTGGACTACCATTTTTTGTTTTCTTGGCAATTCCATATTGTAAAGTATACTTGTTTTGACTTATATATTTAAAACAACATATTTTTTCATCATTTTGCATAGCACAATCTACTGATTGAATTTCTAATTCTTGTTTAAAAAATTTAGAAAGTATCGGCTTTATTTTATCTGACAAACATTCTTCCACTTCTAATACTTCTTTATCTTCATATTCATTGCATGGATTTATATAAATAGTAATTTCTAATTTTCCATTTTTTTCTTTTTTTATATTAATTTCTTTTGTAGTTATATTTTTTTGTTCTAATAATTTGATAATCTTCTCTTTTTCTGAAATATTATTTTCTTGTATATTATTATTTATTCCATCTGCTATGTCAGAAATTGTTTTTGATATTCCATCTAGCTGTGTCCCCATAGCTTCTTTATTTTCTATTATTCTTTTTTTCCAAATAAAATTTAATTTACTAATTCTATATGATGAATTTATTGCCTTAACCATTTTTTCTATTTCTTGTGTTAATTTTTTACTTAATTCAGAATCATCAAATCCCAAAATATAATTATTATGTTTTTCAAAAATTTTTAATAAATCATTAACTGTTATTTCATTATTATTTATTAAAAATTTAAAAATATCATCTATAATTGGTGAATCTTCATTTATTAAATCATCATAAATTACATTGTCTTTTAAATCTGCAATATTATTTTCTAATTCTGTAACAAATATTTCTTTATTTCTTTCTTCCTCAATTTCCTCATCTTCTAATATTGTTGCTGCAGCCTCTTTATATGTTTTGGCTACTTCTGAAATGGCATTTGATACATTATTTAATTTATATGCTGTATCAGTACTTGTTTCTAATCTATTTGTAGGTGCTTTTGGTAAATATTTATAATGATCAAACATATCTTCTATATTAATTTTTATATTCTTTGGCATTGCAAGTAATCCAATAGCAGCAATTAATATTTCTTGTATCATTATTACTGAAGTTGTATTTCCGTTAGCTACATAATTTAATATTACTGTACCTATTATAAATCCAAGTATTACACCTATTTTTCCTATTTTATTTAATAAACCTGCAATCATTCCAGATATTGCAAATGCTGCAATTAATATTGGATCCCCATTCTGTATTACTGATAAAACAGAACCTATAATTACTCCTGATGTTGCACCAACTAAAATTCCATTTTGCCATCCTAAAAATAAAACTATAAAAACACTTAATATATTTCTAATTGAATAATTAAAAATCGTTAAATCCTTAAATGCTGATACTGCAATTGCAACTAATAAACTTGTCCCAATTATTTCTTCTATTGAAAATGCTTTTTTTATTCTAGATTCTTTTATTACTAAAACAGAATTTAAAAATATCTTATAAAATACTACTGTTATTATTGTATAAACAATTGCTACTAAAATATCATATATAAGAACTGGTCCCATTATAATTTTTAATACCTGTACAATAAAACATGAAACTATTAAATGTGGAGTTAAATTTTTTTGATCTGTAGCTTCATCTATTTTAGGTCTTAAAAATATTGAAAATACTACTAATATTAAACTGGTTAATATATATGTAAGTAAGCCTGAACCGCCAAATCCGATACAAGTTCCTATGCAAGTAAGTAAATATGTAATTATTATAGGAATATTATTACTAAGCATAGCTGCTATAATCGCTATTGCAAATGGCGCTAAACCATTCCCGAATTGTACCATTGATACCATAAATGAAATTATATATAATATAATATTTTGCTTCGAGAAATTCTCTTTAATAAAATTTTGTTTAATTTGTCTATTCCTTGTATCATTATCATTTATGTAATTATTCTCTATGTTTATATTTTGAAACATCCTTTACCACCTCATAACTTCTTTAATATATTTGTTATTTTAATATATTGTATTAACTTTTTTTGTCATTTTAAGGAATGTATATTAAAAAAGTTTTTTACAATTTGTGATATCTTTATTATAATTTTTTTCTTTTGTGCTTTTTTATTTCTATTTTCATTTGCTATTTTATTATATATCCGTAGAAATTACAAGCTATTGTCATAATTTAAATTATAAAGAATTATTTTTTATTTAAGCAAATTAAATACTGCTAAAATTATTAGCAGTATTTAGTATTATAATTTTATTAAATTATATTTTATATTTAATTTATTTAATATATTTAATTCTCTTTCTGTACAAGAAAAAATAATTATTTGTTTATTTAAATTTTCGGATAAATAATTAATTGTATTTATTAATCTATTTTTATCATAAAATACAAAAGCTTCATCTAAGAAAATTGGTAATTCTTCTTCAGATACTTCTTTTAATATAGCCATTCTTAAAGAAAAATATAATTGATCTATTGTACCTGTGCTTAATAAATCTATTGGAATATATTTTCCATTTTTAACTTCTACCACAATATCATTATCTGTTATTTTTACATTTTTATATTTTCCGTTTGATATTTCATAAATTGTATTTGACAATTCTTTTGAAAATGTAGGAGTAACATTTTCTTTCATTTGTTTATATGAAAGATTTAAATATTCTTTTGCTATTTCTATAATCTCACTTTTATTTTTTAATTCTTCAGATTCTTCACTTAAATATTCAATTCTTTCTTCTATTTTTGATAAATTATCTATTTTATTAAATATATTTTTTTCGTCTAAATCTAATTTATGCATTTTTAATTTTTCTTCATTTATTTTATTATTTAATTCAGATAATTTATTTTCTATTTTTTCTGTTAAAAAATCATTTTTTAATTCATTAATATTTAAATAATTAATTTTTTCATTATAATTATTTTCTAATTCTTTTTTTAAATAATTTTCTTCATTAATTTCTAAATTATTTAATTCTTTTATTTTTTCTTTTTTATTTTCTAATAATAAATTAATTTCATTATTTAATTTATTTATTTCTAATTTATTATTTTCTATTATTTTTTTATTTTTATTATTTATTTTTATTTTTTTATAAAAATAAATAATAAATGGAATTAATAAAATTAAATATAAAAAATTAAAATAAATATTTTTAAAAAATAAATTAATTAAAAAAATAATTATTAATAAAAATAAATTAATTAAAATATATTTATTTATTTTTATTTTTTCAAAATTAATTTTTTTAATTTTTATTTTTTCTTTTTCATTTTCTAAATTATTTATTTTATTATTTATTTCTTCAATTAATTCTTTATTTAATTTTATTTTTTGATTTTCTATTAAATAATTATTTTTTATTTTTTTTAATTTATTCAAAAAATTATTTTCATTTTCTAAATTATTTAAATTATTTTTTATTAATTTAATTTCTTTTTCTATTTCATATTTTTCATCATTAATTTCTTCTAAATTATTTTTTTCATTTTTTAAATTAATTAATTCATTATTTATTTTATTTATTGGTCTATCTTGACTTCTTTCTGTTCCTATTTCTTCTAATTGTTTTTTATTTAATTTTTCTATACTTTTTTTATAGGAAATATTATCTGCACCAGTCGTAGCCAAATTAGATATTTTTTGAATTATCATATTTTGAGTTAATTTATCTATTCTAACATCGTTTTGCATTACGGCTGTGCTATTTACAAATAAATCCTCGTCTATTTTTGTTTGTTCATAAAAATATGGAATTTCCTTATTTTTTCCTACACTAAATAAAGCTGTTATATCATCTCCAAAATTATTATATATTTCTGGACTTTTTTTATTAAAATCACGATATACTTCAAATTCATTATTATTATCTAATTTATATTTTATTTTTCCAGAATATATTTCACTATCCCATGGTTTGAATTTTTCATAATCTAAGATACTTTTTCCTCTTTTATTTTTTGAAATTCCATAAAATATACTTGTTATAAATTTTAATAAAGTAGATTTACCACTTTCATTTTCTCCAATAATTACATTTATGCCTTCATTAAATTTAATATTTTTATCTTTTAATTTTCCAAATCCATTTATATTTAATTCTTTTATCTTCAAGTTTATTTCCTCCAAATTAATTTAAAGCTTCTAATCCTATTTCGATTGCTTTTAAATATTTTTCTTTTTCTTCTTCTGTTTCCAATGTATTTATTTTATCTAAAATATTTTTTACAAAAAATCCTTTTAAATTATTTTCATTTTTTATTTTTTCTAAATCATATTTTATTTTTGAAAAATCTTTTATTTTTAAAATATTATTATTTTCTATTAATTTATTTATATTATATAAATTAATTTCAAAATTTCTTTTTCCAATAAATATTAATTCATAAAAATTATTTTTATTTATTTTTAATTCATTTATTTTTTCTATTAATTCTTCTTGAGAATTAATTTCAGAAATATCAAAATTTAATTTTATAAATTCTCTATTATCTAATGGAATAAATTCTGTTTTTATTTTTTTATTATTTATTTCTCCAGTAATAATTCCATGTTTTCCTAATTCATCAAATCCAAAAGATATTGGTGAACCTGGATATACAATTTTATCATCATATTTTGGTTTATGAATATGACCTAATGCCACATAATCAAATTTTAATAAATCTTTATTATCTACGGGATCATATAGTTCATCACCTTTTTTACTTGCATTTAAATCACCATGTGTAATTAAAATATTTATTTTTTCATTATCTAATGGAATATTTAAATCTATTCCATCTGAATAATATCTTGAAAATCCATATCCATATATATTTATATTTTCTAAATTTATCATTTCTAATTTATTTTTAAAAATATATACATTATCATTCCATTCATATTTTGCATAATATGAATTAATTAAAAATGGATCATGATTTCCTGGTGCTATAAATATTTTTGTATTAGGAATTGTTTTAAATAAATTATTTATATATTCTATAGTACTATATCTTACATATTCATTTTCATATAAATCTCCTGAGATAAATAAATAATCTATATTATTTTCATTTATATATTCTATTATATTTTTAAATACTTTTCTTTGCTCTAGTCGTCTTGTGTCTGATAGCCCTTCTATTCTGGACAAACTTGTAAATGGACTATCAAAATGCATATCTGCCATATGTACAAACTTCATTTTTTCCTCCTTTGTAAACATTTGTTTTTGATAATATACCACAAATATTTGTTTGTGTAAATTATTTTATTATAATTTAATTTATTTATGTTAAAATATAAATTAGTAAAAAACGGAGGTAAATTTAATGAAATTATTATTGAAACAAAAAACAAAAGATTTATTTAGTGGAAATTTTGAAATTTATGAAAATGACAATATTATTGGAGAAATTAATTTTGAAGGGCAATTAGGTAGTATGGAAGTAAGTCTTAATGGATCTTTTTATGATAAAACATTTTCTTTTGAATGTACAAATAAATTATTTCCAGGCACTAAGAAAAAGTTTAGAACTTATAATATATTAGAAAATAATAATATTGTAGGTAATATTTTTAGGTCAATGATAAAAAATAGTTTTTTTCTTAGAACGTTTTATTTTGACCTTATATATAATAATAAAGAATATTTATCATATCAAATTGGATTAGGAGAAAAAACTATTTCTGCAATTTATTCAAATAATACTCAAATTGCACAAGTAGAACATAGTAATACTATTATTAATGATTTACACAATTATGAAATCTATAGTGAAGATAAAGAAACGGCATACATATCAATAATAATTGCTTGTTATAGCTATATTTTAGTAGGATATAAAGCTGGACAAAAATCAATTTCTTCTAAGTCAATAGCTTTTGAAAAAACTACAAATAAATATATTTTAGAAAAATATAATCCAAATTTTGTACAAAATATTAGTAAATAATTTAATTTACTAAGTTTAATGTGTCATATGCTAAAAGAGCACTTAAAAAAACTACCCGTTCAACGGGTAGTTTTCTCTAGCCCTATAAGGGCTTGTTACTGGCAAGGACTTAAGTCCTTC
>CALXVT010000004.1 GCA_944392175.1 uncultured Clostridia bacterium | reverse complement strand
AGTATTACACTTCCATCTTCTTCTGGTGTAAATTCTATTTCTTCATCATTTACTGTTATTTTTAGTACTTTGTAGCCAGGTTCTGGTGTTATTACAATATCTTTTGTACTATCTCCTCCATCTTCTACTATTTCATATGGATTATCTGATGTTGAACCTTGTCCTGATATTGTTCCTCCTTCACCTTCTACTTCTGTTGTTATCTTATATTCTTTTTTGTAGTTTTCTATTGTTAATTCTTGCTGTTCTGGGATTTCGGCTGAGATTGTATTTTCTTGGAATTTTGCTACTTTTGCTGTTTTTATATTATTTTCAGTTTGATAGCCGGATAATGTATAAGTATTGTCTCCATTATTTACAACACCAAGATATATGCCATTTGAATTTATTAAATATTGTTGTTCAAAAAAAGATGTATAACCAGCAATTGAATTTTCGGTAATTACTATATATCCATTATCGTTGGTTGGCAATAGTTTTATAGCGTAATTTGCTCCATTCCCAATATTCTTCATCCATTCAACCTTATTATCACTATTATATTTTATTAAAAATGATGCGTGTGCAGAACCTGTCCCATTTATAATTTCTCCAGATGCGGTTTCTTCCTCTGTAAATTCTATTCCATTACCTATATAGCCACTCCATAAAGCTAAATAACCTCCATCTTTTGTTTTAATTATATCTTTTAAAGAATCCGTAGCATTTGCTTTAATTGGTTTAATATCTTTTAAATACTCTATTTTTCTATTAGCATTAAGTTTTACTATAAATCCATCATGACCATCAGACAAAGGTACATTTATTTCTCCAATAGTAGTTGCTTCACTAGGAATAGTAATTTCGTTTGTCCAATAATAATCACCAACTATAACAATTCCTCCATCGTCTAATAATGCAATGTCATTTATTTGATCACGTGATCTAATATATGTATTTATTAGATCTTTAACAGAATTGTCACTATTAAATTCTATTAATATTAAATTATTATTTTCTGATAATGAATCAATTTTCATATTATCTATACCAATGGTATTTGAATCTACTCTAGCTCCAACAACGAATTCCCCAGAATCCAAGTTTTGTATCGTAGAAAATGAACTATTACCTCCAGTTGCAACATTTACACTTATAACTTTTCCTTCTTCATTAAACTCTAATATTATCCCTTTATTTCCACTACTAGTTACATCTATATCTTCTCCATTTACTGTATATTCTTTGTCTATATATAAGTTTCCAGTAATATATCCAACTGCAATATATGTATCATCCTGTTTTATAACACTATTTAAAACATCGTTTCCCTGTGTTCCAAAATTTAAAATCCAATTAATTTTTCCTTCTTCATTATATTTTGTGATAAGTGCATCATTGCTTTCTGCTCCATTACTTAATAAATTTATTTCTTCACCTGTAGACGTTTGTTCTCCATCAATATGTAATTTGCCTTTCATTTGTCCTACAGCAATTTGTCCTCCATCATCTGTTGCAACTACTGAATTATATCGTGAGCTACTGCTTGCTTCATTTGATGTATATTCTATTAATCCATTACTGTTATATATTAAAGTTACATTTCCTAATAATTCAAGATTTTCTCCTAACGTTGTCTGTTCACTTTGTATCGTTACTTTGGCTGATAAATACACTTGAACTAGATATCTATTGTTTGATATTTCCGTAATACCTTTCATATAGTCATATGTCTCTTGTGTTTTGCTACCAATCGTTTTCGCCCACTCTATTTTATTATTCGAATTTATCTTTATAACTGCAAAATCATATCCTCCGTTACTATTTAATATAATTTTCTCCTTATTCTCTGTTACTTCTTCCGATATTGTTTGTGTCCCGTTAATACTTCCAGCTAAGATATATCCATTATCTTTTGTTAATATTATTTTTTTAGCTACTAAATTTAATTTCGGATATTCTTCTACACTATTGACAAATCCATTTTCATCAAATTCTAATAACGCTGTATTACTTTTTATAACAATTTCAATACCATTGCTTGTATCATTCTGAGGTATTATAATTCCACCATTAGTATTAGAAAATCTAGCTAAAACAACATATTTATTATCAGCAGCTTTACTAATACCATAAAAATAGTCATCACTATCTTGTTCTCCGAATGATTTTGCACAACTAATTTTTCCTTCTGAATTATATTTTATAATAAATTGATTGGCATAGTTGCCAGCATTCTCCAATGCTATCTCCTCATCATTTAGTATTTCTTCTTTTGGTATTGTAATTGTATCTCCCGAAAAATTACCTACAATAATGCATTCTCCATCTTCTGTAGTTACTATGTCTTTAATGCTATCTGCTTTTTCTCCTCCGAATGATTTCGCCCATTCTACTTTATGCTCTGAATTATATTTAATTAGCAATCCATCTGAACTTCCATTTGATTCAATAACTATTTCTTGATTATTAACTGTATTTTCTGCTGGAATTGTTACTGGATTAGTGAAATTCTCTATTGCAGCAAATCCATTGTCTGATGTTTGTAATATTTTACTTTCTCCTTGCCCGCCTTGAATATTAATTAAATTAATATTCTCTTCTAATAGATTACCTGATACATCATATTCTATATGATATGTATACATCTTACCAGTATTATCAGCACGGCCAGATATCATATATGTATCATTTATAGTTTTAACAATACTATCATTATAATCATTTCTATTACCTTGTCCATATAAACTACTCCAAATAATCTTGTTATTATAATTAAATTTAATAACAATTCCATCATAATTTGTTCCCTGTGCTTTAATAACCAATTCCTCTTCATTTTCTGTTTCATCTGCATCAAATTTTACTGTATTTTTAAAATATCCTATCTTAATATACCCACCATCATCAGTTGCTACAGAATCTGTATAAGTAATTTCTCCATTACCTTCAAATGTTTGGTTCCATAACTCTACAAGCTCTTTTACTGCAGGTTTTGTCTTTCCAATTCCAAAGAAATATGTTCTATCTTCTTCATTTTCTGGTAGTTGATATCCTTCTAAAGTTTCAACTTCAACAACTTTATAATATCCTTCTGGTAAGTCTTCTGTTATTCTTCCTTGTTCATCTGTTGTTATTACTTGATATGTCTCTCCATCTATTTCTTGAGTTTCTCCAATCACTTCTCCTTTACTATTTAAAGCTTGTGATTCTGTTCCATCATCTTCTACTTTTGATATTGCAAATTTTACATTTGGTAATGGCTCTTGTGTTTCTCCATCTACCTTAGTTAAGCTAAATAATGGTTCATTATCTATTGCTATCATAACACTTGTGCCACCAATAAATCTAACTATTTTATCAGTTATCTCATTTCCATCTTTATCAATTACACGATTTTTTGTAGCACCATATGTACTAGCTGTTTCTTCTGTTTCAAAATCAGCACTTGGTTTAATTTCACCCTCTAATATTTGTAAATATGGATTTTCTCCTTCATCTTTATTTACAATAAATCTTACTGTATTATCACTTAATGCATATCCTGTTGGTGGCATTACTTCTTCTATTGTATACTCTATTCCAACATATAATGGTCCTACATTAAATGTACCATATTCATCTGTTGTAAAATCTTGATTTAACCATTTTCCTTTTACTGTAAATAGTGCTCCCTCTAATGGATTTGGTGTTTCTTTTTCAAATTTTCCAAGTGTTAAATAATATTCATCCAATTTTTCATTTACCAAACTTGCACTCATAATTGGTTGTTTTGATTGTGTATTATCAACTGTTGGATTATCTTTAAAACTTCCTTCTATTACTTGTGCCTCTAAATTATTTCCATTCCATACTGTTTTAAATTTTATAGGAGCTTCACTATATACATATCCTTCTGCATAAATCTCTGTTAATGTATATTCTGCATCTGGATATAGTCCAGTAATTGTTAGTTCACCTTTACTATTTGTTGTTACTGTTCTTCCTGCTTCTGGTAATCCTTTTCCTGTTAAGTTAAATCTTACTCCTTGTACTTTGTTTCCATTTTGATCTTCTTTTGTAAGTTTTAATGTATATTTAGGTTCATTTACTACTGAAAAACTTACTTTTGCGTTTGAATCTTCTGTTGCTTGGCTTACTTTTATACTGCTACTTCCTGCCAATTTTTCTACTTGTAAGTCTCCATTTGCATCAACGTCTGTTGTAAATTTTACTACTTCTTCTCCTAATACATAATCACTTGGCGCTTTTAATTCTTTTACTGTATATACTTTTCCAACATATAAATCTGTAATATTTATTTTTCCCTTGCTGTCGCTTACTACTATTCTAGAATTTTCTTCACCATCTGCTTGCACACTAAATGATGCTCCTTGAATTGCTGTTCCTGTTCCTTTTTTAACTTTACTAATTTCTAGGTCATATTTTCTTGCTATCATAAATCCTAGTTTATTTGTTTCTGTTTGATCTTGTAATTTTCCTTCATCTGTTTCTAAATAGAAATATACTGCATGACTTGAATATGCTACATCATTGTAATTTACATCTTGTGGTACTTTTATTTCATATGTACATATATATTCTTCACCTTTTTTGATTTGATAATCTCCCAAATCTATTGCATATGTTCTTATCTTAGAAAAGTCTGTTACTTCATCTGCTGTTTTCCAGTTATTTGTTGGATCATTAACATTGCTATTTACTATTTCATTTTCTGAATAATATACTGTTGCAATTCCTTGTATCTTTTCAGGTAACTCTATTGGTCCTGTCATTTCTGCTGTAAATGTTGAACCTAGGTCTTTTCCTAATATTTGTGAAGTATTCCCTTCAAATGGTGTTTTTCCTACTAATACTACTCCACTTATATTTCCAGAGTAATTGTTAGTAATTTGTACACTTATTTTAGCTGTTTTATTATTTTGTGTTTTATCTATAACTGCTACTTGTGGTGCAACTGTTGTCTTTATTTCATCACCTTCATCATTATAATCTGAACCTGTTTCTGTTGTTAATAATGATGTTGGTCCTACAAATTGAATACTTCTTGTACTGTAATCAACTATATCTTTTGTACTTCCATCCCCATTTACATCATATGTATCTTCTTTCCTTAAACTATCTTTATAATTATTGCATTCTTCATTATATGCCCATAATTCTAGATTTCTTGTTGCTGATAATTTTCTTGGATCTGGTGTTACATCTGCATCTATAGTTATTGTATAGTTTTCTGGATTTTCATTCTCTGTTAATATTTTTAAATAGTAATTTCCATCTTGCTCATAAATGTCATATCCTAATATACTTACATTTCCATTGTTTATACTTACATTATTTATTTCTGCAAGTAATACTTCTTGTGGGAATTTTAATAAAAATGTTCCATTTTTCCACAATTTAACATTATATCCTAAATTAACTGTTCCTATTGTTATTTTTACATTTGTTGTTTCTTGAGTTGTTAATGTTGAAGGTGTTACATTTGTGATTTGTGCCATTGATAATGGTTCATCATAATTTGCTATTCCTACATCATCTTTTAATTTTTGATAATCTTCTTTTTCACTATATTTTGCATATCCACTTAAATATGAATATATTTTACTTAATTTATTAAATTCTTCTCTTGTTTTATCTGTTGTTAATTTATCATTATCTATTTCCTTTATACTTGTTGCTGTAAAGCTACTAACTTTTTCTGCTTCACTTGTTTCTATTCTTATATGTCCTATTGGTTCATCATACATATATGGTTTTTCTTTTGTATATGTTTCCCAATCTTCACTTGTAAACTCATGTATTAATTCATCTGTCTCATCATTATATACTTTTATCCATCCATTCTCTCCAAACATTGCCCCAAGTGTTGTAAAGTATATTCCTATATTTTTGCTATACTTTAACATATCTTCATATGTTCCATCTGAATGTTGGAATTTATCTGTATAATTACTATCTTGTTCTCTTAACTGAACATTTGATATTGTTCCTGAGTTTCCTCTTGATACATACCATCTTACTTCATATGTATCTTTTGTTTTTTCTTCTACTTGGTTGTAGTAATCTACTGCATTTTCTTTTGATACAACATACACATTGTATGGATTTCCTACATATGTTCCTACTGTTACATCATATGCTATTACATCTCCTCCGCCTCTTTCATATGTTACTGTTATTACATCTTCTGCAGTATTACTTACATATGGATTATTAAACTCTTCATTTGGATTATTATATCCTTCAAATGTTGCTTTTACTGGTATATTTAATACTATTGTTCCTGTTCCACTCATATTTTCATATGCTTCTAGTGGATATGTTACTTTTAATTTGAATTCACTATATCTAGCTGTATTATGACTTGACGTATACGCTTCTTTTGTAACTATTCCATTTTCATCTATTTGTGCTTCTCTATATGCCACAAATTCTCCATTTTTATCATTATATGTATATTTTACATTATCTCCTGTTATCTCTACTTTTGTTGGCATATATCCATTAAGTGCTGGTACTGTTCCTTCTACTGTTGATTTAGCTAATATTAGTTTATTATTTGATTCTTGAGCAGTTATTTTAAATTCCAAATTTACTTCTCTATTTTCTTCATCTACTATACTTTCTGTATTATAGTTTTGGTATTTATTCTTCTCTCCATTTGCACCATATGTATATGGTATTTCTGCTTTTGTAGTACTGTACCAGTCTACTGGTAATTGTATTTCTTTTTCTATTGGTGTTTCTGTTCCGTCATTTGCTACATGTGTTCCTGTTAGTTTTATTTTGTTTATTCCACTATATTTATTTGTATCTTTTCCTATTGCATCTTTCTTTGTTGTGTTATATCTATAATCTCCACTTCTTACTTGTCCAAATATTAACTTTTGTGTTCCTGCTGTTACCTCTTTTAAATTTATATTTTTTGTATTTTCACTAATATAGTTCCCACTTATTGTTTCATCATCTACTAATGCCGTTTTAAAATACATATTATCTTCTTCTATTTCTATCTTAGCATTCTTTAATATTCCATCTCCAAGCACGTTTAAGCTCATGTAAAGTGTATCTTCTCCTTCTACTTCTTTACATGTTCCTTTTACTTTTTCTGCATATCCATCTCCATCTAAATCTCTTGCAAAATATGCACTAAATCTTACATATTCACTTTGTGTTTCTTCATCTTTTTCTGTTAATTCTCCATATTCCATTGCTCTTGCAAGTTCTGGATTTGCTTTTTTCTCACTTTTTGTTGTATTTAGCAAGCTAAATAAGCATACAGCTATAATTAAAATTACAACTGCAGCACTTAAGCCTGTTAAAATTATTTTTTTCTTGGATTTGGAATTTAGATTTATTCTCATCTTGTTACCTCCGTTTATGTCTTTTATTTTTATTTTAATATGTTCTGCTTTCCTATACCATGGAAATTGCTGGCACTAAATACATTATTTACTTTTAGACAGCAAAAGTAGGCATGCCTTTTGGTATACCTACTTTGTTATATCTATATTTTTTAAAAGTGTTATGTGTGTGTGTGTGTGTGTGTGTGTACAGCACCAAGCGTTACAGCTATTTGCATATTAAACTTCCTTCCCATATATATTTATTATTTATATATATATTATTTATATTATTAAAAGCTGTAAATGGTAGCGTTTTCCAGTTTTCTCTTGTCCTTTTCGCTAATTATTACGGAAATTCAATATGCTTGGCTCAATCACCTTTTTATTACATTTTCTTGTCTTTTTTGATATTTTATTACTTCTTTTTTTACATCTCTCAATCTGCTATTTCCCTATATTTTTATTAATGTTTATAAAACACAAAAAAAGTGGAAAACTATTTTCTTTATTCTAGTTTTCCACTTTTTATATTATTTTTCCTTAAATATAGAGTTTAAGATTGTCACCATTTCCCTATAGCACATATTTCTTAATTAAGAATACTCCTCCAGCAAGTATTACTACTGCTATTGCTGTTACTCCTATATAAAGTGTTGTTCCACCTAATGCAACTGTTAACATTACTGGTGCATCATCTATATCATCTTCTCCTTCTTTAAAGTTATCTGGATCTGAATCTATATCTGGTGTGTTACTATCATTATAATCTTGACTTATTTCTGCTATATTTGTCTTTAATCCCATATTATCTTGTCCATTAATCCATGTTAAGATAATTGATACTGTTGCACTTTCTCCTGGCTCAAGTAAAGTATTTGCTAATTGTTTTGTTGCAACTCTTGGTCTTCCATTTAAAGGCTCTCTTTCATACCATTCTGGATTATCTTCTTGTACGAATCTTAATCCATCTGGTATATAGTCTGTTATTTCTGTTGCATAACCTGCAATTTCTCCTTCGTTTGTTATTTTGATTTGGAATTCAAATTTTACTGTTACTTTATTTATGTCTTGTCTTCCTAAATCAACTTTTGCTGGTGGTTCTGGATTTTCATCTCCTGTGTGTCCTGTTTCTGTTACTGTTTGAGAACCATCTTCATTTGTTACTATTGCTTTACTTACCCATTTCTTTAAAGCTAAATCAAAGTATTTTACTTTTACAAATTCTTTGTCTAAGTCATCCTCAGCATTCCATTCATTATTGTTATCTGGAGTAGAGTCTATATCATCTACAGGATTATTTTCGCTGTCTCTATCGTCTGCTATTTCTGCTGTATTTACTAATATCCTATCTGAAGTATTTGGCTCTGTTACTCTAAATGCTATTTTTAAATCTCTATAATCTGGATTTGTTTCTGTTATTCCTAACTCTGGATTAAATGCTTTTATTAAATTTGCACCTTCTGTTTGCTCTTGTTCTTTTGATAAATAATCTGTTTGAATTGTAGTTCCATCTTCTGATAATACCCATCTATATTCTTGGTTTATTTCATTATCTGGTAAAAATTCTAATCCATCTGGTACATCATCTTTTACTAAATTTGCATATCCATCCATTAATCCTTCATTATAAATTCTTAATGTGTATGTAACAATATTTCCATTTTCAACTTCTACTGGATCTTTTGTATGGTTATAATCAATATTACCATCTTCTCCAATACTTAATTCTGGTATTCTATTTGTTATTTCTGTATCATTTACTGCTGTTATGAATTTTCTTAATGCTAAATCAAAATATACTATTCTTACTTTTTCAAAGTCATCATCATCTTCTTGACCTGGTACATAGTCTTTGTCTGATTCATCATCTTTATAGTTTGGTAAATCCTCGTCTGATGGTACATCTACATTATCTGGTGTAGAATCTCTATCATTTACATCATTTCCATCAGCATCTTTATCTTCTGTTATTTCTGCTAAGTTTGTTAGTTTTTTATTAATTTGTGCACTTTCTTCTATTTTACATGCTATTTTTACATCTTTATAATCTAATGTTTCTCCATCAAAAGCTTTTATTAAATTTTGTCTTTCTGATGTCTCTTTTTCTTTTGATAGATAATCTGTTGTAACTGTTCTACCATCTTCTGATACTTTCCATTCATATTGTACATTTATTTCGTGATCTGGTAAGAATTCTAACTCTTCTGGTAAATAATCTGTTATTCTATTTGCATATCCATCTACTATTCCTTCATTATATACTCTTATTGTATATATTACTACATCTCCTATTTTCATATCTATTGGTGTTTTTGGATGATTATATGTAGCTGTTGTAGATGTTCCATTTACTAAGTTTGTTACATCAACTGATGGTTCTCTTCCTGTTATAGTTGTATCATTTTTTCCTGTTATGAATTTTCTTAATGCTAAGTCAAAATATATTACTTGTAATTTTTCGAAGTCATCATCATCTTGCTCACCTTTATAATACCCATCAGAATTTGATAAATCATCTGAATTTGAACTGTCACCTTTGTAATCCTCCATATTATCTTTATTTACATCTGGATGTGTTCCTGGTTCTGAATCGATATCTGCATTTTCTTCATTTGTTATTGTTACATTTGATTCTGCATCATATTCTTCAGAAATCCAAGCTACATTTGTTAAAATTTGTTCTTTATTTGTTGGAACTGCTGTTACAGTACACTCTATTTGTATAGTTTCTGAATCCAAAGTATTTCCATCATATGCATTAAGATTATCCGTATTACTATCTTTTCTCTTTAATTTTAACAAATTATCTGTCTCACTATATGAATCTAACTCAAAGTTTCCAGATACAACTCTATTAAATACTAATCCTGTTGGTAATTGATCTTGTATTTTAGTTGCTCTTCCATCTTTTTGTCCTTCATTGTAAATTGTAATATTATATATTACTTTATCTCCTGTTGCTACTTTAACTGGATCTTTTCTATGTTTATATGTAGCTGTCATATTACTTGAAATTGTACTTGTATCTATATTTGGAACTCTTGTATTTTCAACATTTTCTCCATTTACTTGTGTTATATATTTTCTAAGTGCTAAATCAAAGTATTTTCCTCTATTTTCAACAGTTACTGTTATTGTGTTGCCAGATAAGCTAATACTTGCTCCTGTTTGTGCATTTACTATTTTAGCATCTGACATAGAATATGTATTGTTTGCAAATACTTTTGTTACTTCTACTTGAATTGGATCTGTAATTATTTTTTCATATCCTACTGGAGCTTTTGTTTCTTCTATTGTTATTGTATCTTTTCCTTCTGCAGTTACAGCAATTGGTCCTATATTTATTTCTCCACTTGCATTTGTTGTTTGTGTTACTTCACCATTTGGTGATGTAATTTTAAATTCTGCTCCTTCTAATTTTTTACTTGTTCCTTCTTCTACTTTTATTAATTTCAAATTATAGTCACTATTTTTTGGAATTAATTTGTTTTCAACTGTTACTGTTATTGTATTGCCAGATAAACTTATGCTTGAACCAGTTTGTGCATTTGTTATTTTTGCATCTGACATTTTATATGTATTATCTTCAAATACTTTTGTTACTTCCACTTGGATTGGAGCTGTAATTATTTTCTCATATCCATCTGGAGCCTTTGTTTCTTCTATTGTAATTGTATCTGTCCCTGTTCCTGTTACATCAATTGGACCAATGTTTATTTCTCCATTCGCATTTGTTGTTTGTGTTACTTCACCTTTTGGTGAATTTATTTTAAACTCTGCTCCTTCTAATTTGTTTGTATTATTTCCTTGTTCTACTTTAACAAGTTTTAAATTATATTCACTATCTTTAGGAATTAATTTATTTTCTACTGTTACTGTAATTACATTTCCAGCAACATTTATACTTGCTCCACTTTGTTGATTTGTAATTGTAGCATTTTGCATTCCATATGTATTTCCTGATAATGCTTTTGTTACTTGAACTACTATTGGAGCTGTAATTATTTTTTCATATCCATCTGGAGCTTTTGTTTCTTCTATTGTGATTGTGTCTGTTCCTGTTCCACTAACTTGAATTGCACTTAATGTTATTTCTCCATTTGAATTTGTTGTTAAAGTTTCTTCTCCATTTGGAGATGTAATTTTAAATTCTGCTCCTGCTAACTTTGTAGAAGGATTATTTTGATCAACTTTTATTAATTTTAAAATATAATTTCCTAGTTGTGGTAATGGTACTTCTTTTTCATCATTAAATGTTTTTGGTTCTCTTGTTACCTCTACTATTGGCTGAACACTGTTATTTCCTTGTTTTGTCCAATATGTTGCATTTGTAACTGTATAACTACCATTCATTCCAACTTTAACTGATGTTATATTTTCTGATGTTACTGTACTTAATGGTATTTTTATATAGAATGTTTGTCCCATCATATCTGCAATTTTTTTATTTGTCTCTTGCTTACTTGAATTTAATACTTTATATTTTCCATCTAAGTTAGCACCAGATTGGCTTGTTACACTAAAACTTATATTGTATGGATTTGTTGTATTTTCTGTAAATAAATATGGTCCAGCTATATAGCTATCTCCTTCTATTGTTGCATTTAAACCATTTGCAGTAAAAGTTACTGGTACAACATCTTGTACTACTTCATCTCCTGCTTTGTCTGCATTTTCTATAAAATATCTAAATAGTCTTTCCATATCATCATATCTATACATGTTTTTATCATTTATTGATTGATATTCTGATTCAGAACCACTTGAATCTTTTACAGATTCCCATACAGATTGCATTGAAGGTCCAATTCCTGATTGATTTGAATGATAGATTGGATCATCATAATTTGTGTAATACCAAATTGCTAATTGTTGTACTACATCTATATCATCATCTGTTAATCCATTATTTTCTGTTATTCCTGCATCTGCTAATAGTGTTGCTTTATCCTCTTGTGCAGTAGATGCACTTGGAATATATGAATGGTTTAATATCCAAACAATTGAATTATAATATTCACTTGGTACTGGTAATGGATTCATTGAAGCTTTATTTTTAAAATTATATGTTTCGTCATATGTTTCTTGCATTACTCCTGGTGTTGCTGTATAAAATCCTTGTTCTGCTTTAAGACAATATAACGTTCTGCTATAGTCTATTGCACTACCATTTATAGTTACAATTTTCCAAACCATTTTGTTACTTCTCATGTAACCATGTTGGTTTCCATTACTATCTGCTTGCCTATATTCTTCAAGTCCATAAGTTCTTGTTGCAGCATTTACTTCATTTGGCAATAATCCTACAAGCACAAATATTGCCATAAAAATTAATGCTATTAAATATTTTGCCTTTACTGTTTTTAAATTCATAATCACATCAAATCCTTCTATTTCTCATTAATATATTTATTTTATTATATATAAATATATCTTAAAGTCAATATTTATTTTTATTACAATTTTGAGTATAAAGATATCTACTTTAAAAGCTTACGGAAGTAGCTTTTCGAGCTTTTTAATTGAATATTACTTTTTTGTTACAATTTGCTTTTTACTCAAAGAAAATGCAAAGGTCACATTTTGTTTTTCACATTTAGTGTCCTTTGCAATATTTTATTTAGTAGTATTTACGTTACTTTCTTCAACAGCTTCTTCAAAAAATTGGTTAAAATTAATTAATGGCATATTTATAGTTGGCATACCACTTAATGCAGTAGCTGAATTAATATATGCTCTACATAAATGAGATACTATTGTAGCACCATCTATTTTCAACTTTTCCTCAAATTGTTCTTTCTTTAAACTTTCTTTACCTTTAAATAGTGCATTCATAATAAGAATTATTTTTCCTACATTCTTTACTTCGTCCACAATATCCACATCGTACTTTAATTCAATTTGCCCTATCATATCTTTCTCATTTATATTTATTATTCTAAACCCCACATTAGCTTCTATTTCTAAATCACTATTATTTTGAATTTTATTAAACACTGTTAAAGAAAATTCACTTATATAATTATCTATTAGCTGAAAATCCATTTCTACTACTGATTTCCCCATAAACCATTCCTCCATAATCATTATTTTTATAATTGCTTACTAAATAAGTAATATTATTATTATTTCTGCATTTATATGTTTCATATTTTTTTAGATACATTTTATATTCTATATTTTTACTTTTATATAAACTTGTGATTATATTTTTTAACATATTTATAAAAAAATCTGAAGATTGTGTCAATTTTATTGATATACTATATAATAGTTTAATTGATGGATTGTAATTACCTCTTTCTAATTTAGAAATCATTACTTGGTTAATATTTAGCTTTGTTGCAAGTTCTTTTTGTGTTAAATTATTTTCTTTTCTGTATTTAATAATAGATTTTGAAATATTTAATAATACCTCTTCATAATCTAAAACAGCATCTATATTTGAAACATCATCTTTAATTTCCACTTGATTTGCATTTAACAAATTATTCAAATTAATTTTCATTAAATTATCCTCCTATGAACTATATTTCTTAATAATATCCAATGCTCTTTTTATATTATGATTATATGAGCCATCACTTCTTTTTTTTCCTCCATTTTCATTAAAAGCACATAACAAAATAGGAATATTAGTATTATTATCCCTTTGCACTATGAATATGCATCTAAAATTCGAGGCATTCCTATACTCATACCTCCATAAAATATTACCTTCTAAAATTTGCTTTTGTTTTTTTGTTAATTTCAATTTTTCGAATCTATTATAGTTTTCAAAATCCTTTCTTGAAAAATCTTTAAAAAACTGTGCAGCAAATTTTTCCACATCTGTTTGTATTAATTTCTGTAAATCTTTTACAAACTCTTCTGTAGCAAATATTCCTTCATTTTGTAAGTATTGAATTAACCTAAGAATTTCAGTATCTTTTCCCATTAGTTTCCTTTCAAGGTTATAATATAACTTATAAGTTATATTATAACCTCTTTTTTTAAATTTAGCAATAGTTTTTAACCTTTTTGTAAAAAATAATACTTACATTAGAAAAACCAAGTATATAAAAATATACTTGGTTTTTTCATTATGCTTCTTGAGGTTCTTCTTCTTTTTCTTCTTCCTGTCCTTCAACTTTTATGTTTAAATTCTTATATCTGTCCATTCCTGTTCCTGCTGGTATTAATTTACCAATCATAACATTTTCTTTTAATCCTACTAGTTCGTCTACTTTTCCTTTTATTGCAGCTTCTGTTAATACTCTTGTTGTTTCTTGGAATGATGCTGCAGATAAGAAACTTTCTGTTGCAAGTGAAGCTTTTGTAATTCCTAATAGAACACGTTTTCCTGTTGCAGGACGTTTTCCTTCAGCTATTGCTTGATTATTTACTTCCTCAAAGTCATACATATTTACTAAAGATCCAGGGAATAAATCTGTATCTCCATTATCTTCAACTTTAACTTTCTTAATCATTTGTCTTCCGATAACTTCAATATGTTTATCGTTTATATCAACACCTTGGTTTCTATAAACTTTTTGTACTTCTTGTACTAAATAAGTATAAACTCCTTCTGGTCCTTTTACTTTTAGAATATCATTTGGATTTAATGAACCTGTTGTAATTGGATCTCCTGCTTCTATTTCATCTCCGTCCATTACTTTTAATTTAGCACCAAATGGTATTGTATATGTTTTAGAATTGTCTTTAGAAGTAATAACAACTTCTTTCTTTTTCTTATCTTCTACTACTTTAACTTTACCAGAGATTTCTGCCATAATTGCAAGTCCCTTTGGTTTTCTAGCTTCAAATAGTTCTTCAACTCTAGGAAGACCTTGTGTGATATCTGCAACACCAGCAACACCACCAGAGTGGATAGTTCTCATTGTAAGCTGTGTACCAGGCTCACCAATTGATTGTGCTGCAATAACACCAACAGCTTCACCGATATTTACTAATTCTTTTCTAGCTAATCCCATTCCATAACATTTACGACATACACCTTGTTTTGATCTACATCCTAGTACAGAACGAACTTTAACCTTTTCTACTCCTGCTGCAACTATTTTATCTGCTATTTCATCTGTTATCATAGTATTTGTATCTACTAAGATTTCTCCAGTTTTTGGATCTTTAAGATCTTCTATAACAAATCTTCCTAATAGTCTTTCTCTTAAAGTTTCTATTATTTGATTTCCTTCTTTAATATCACATAATACTATTCCATCATGACTTCCACAATCTTCTTCTCTTACGATAATATCTTGTGAAACATCAACTAATCTTCTTGTTAAGTATCCTGAGTCAGCTGTTCTTAAAGCTGTATCAGAAAGTCCTTTTCTAGCACCATGTGCTGAAATAAAGTATTCCAATGCATCAAGTCCTTCAGCAAATGATGATTTAATTGGAATTTCAACTGCTCTACCAGTAGTACTTGCCATAAGACCTCTCATACCTGCTATTTGTCTTAATTGGTTCATATTACCACGGGCTCCAGATTGAACCATCATATAGATAGGATTTAAGTCATCAAAGTTTTCTTTCATTGCTTCTGTAACTTCATTTGTTGCCTTATCCCAAACATTGATAACTGCATTATATCTTTCCTCGTCTGTTATCAAACCACGTTTATATTTCTTTCTAATTTCTTCAACTTGGTTTTCCGCATTTGCTAAAATATCTTTTTTAGCTGCTGGCACTTTAACATCTGCTGCAGAGAATGTAACACCTGCAAGTGTAGAATATTTAAATCCTATGGCTTTAATATAATCTAATACTTCTGCAGATTCTGTTAAACCATGTTTATCAATACATCTTTTTACTATATCTCCTAAGTTTTTCTTTATAACTGGGAAATTAATTTCTAATTCAAATGCATTTTCTGGATTACTTCTATCTACATATCCTAAATCTTGTGGTATTCCTTCATTATATATAATTCTACCAACTGTTGTTTGTACTTTTTTAGTTTTTATTTCTCCATCAATTTCTTTGCTAAATCTTACATATACTTTAGCATGTATTCCAACATCATGATTTTCATAAGCCATTATAGCTTCATCTTTATCTTTAAAGTACATACCTTCACCTTTTTCGCCATCTAAGGCCATTGTTAGGTAATAACTTCCAAGAACCATATCTAGTGTTGGTACTGTAACTGGTTTACCATCTTGTGGTTTTAATAAGTTATTTACAGATAACATTAAGAATCTTGCTTCTGCTTGTGCTTCTGGTGATAATGGTAAGTGAATAGCCATTTGGTCACCGTCGAAGTCAGCATTGAATGGTGTACAAACTAATGGATGTAGTTTGATTGCTCTACCTTCTACTAAAACTGGTTCAAATGCTTGAATACCAAGTCTATGTAGTGTAGGCGCACGGTTAAGCATAACTGGATGATCTTTAATAACATCTTCTAGTATTTCCCATACTTCTGGGCTTAATTTTTCTACCATTCTTTTTGCATTTTTAATATTATGTGCAATTCCTCTAGAAACTAATTCTTTCATAACAAATGGTTTGAATAATTCTACTGCCATTTCTTTTGGAAGACCACATTGATATATTTTAAGTTCTGGTCCTACAACTATAACTGAACGACCAGAGTAGTCAACTCTTTTTCCTAATAAGTTTTGACGGAATCTTCCTTGTTTTCCTTTTAATAAATCTGATAATGATTTTAATGGTCTGTTTCCAGCTCCTGTAACAGGTCTTCCACGTCTACCATTATCTATTAATGCATCTACAGATTCTTGTAACATTCTCTTTTCGTTTCTTACAATTATTTCTGGTGCACCTAATTCTAATAATCTTTTTAATCTGTTATTTCTGTTTATAACTCTTCTATATAAATCATTTAAATCTGATGTTGCAAATCTACCACCATCTAATTGAACCATAGGTCTTAAATCTGGTGGAATAACAGGTATAACATTCATTACCATCCATTCTGGTCTATTTCCAGATAGTCTAAATGCTTCTACTGTATCTAATCTTTTTACAAGTTTAACTTTCTTTTGTTCACTTGCTTTAGATATTTCTTTTTTAAGTTTTGCAGATAATTTCTCTAAATCTATTTTTTCTAATAGTTTTCTTAATGCTCCTGCACCCATTTCTGCTTTAAATGAACCTTTACCATATTTTTCTTCTGCTTCATGGTATTCTCTTTCATTTAAAACTTGAGCTTCCATTAATCCAGATGTTCCTTTATCTGTTACGATATATGATGCAAAATAAATAACTCTTTCTAGATTTCGAGGAGAAACATCTAACATTAAAGCAATTCTACTTGGTATTCCTTTAAAGAACCAAATATGTGCAATTGGTGCTGCAAGCTCGATATGTCCCATTCTTTCTCTTCTTACTTTAGATTTTGTTACTTCTACACCACATCTATCACAAACTATTCCTTTATATCTAACTCTTTTATATTTACCACAATGGCATTCCCAGTCTTTTACTGGTCCAAATATTCTTTCGCAGAACAAACCATCTTTTTCTGGTTTTAGTGTTCTGTAGTTTATAGTTTCTGGTTTTTTAACTTCACCTTTTGACCATTCTCTTATTTTTTCATCAGAAGCTAAACCAATTTTTATTTTATCAAAGACTTCTAATTCGTCCATATTTTGCCCCCTTGATTTATTTTTTTAGGTACTTATACTTAAAGTGCAAAACACCTTAAGTATAAGTTTTTCTGCAATAATTTATGTCTAATTCTTATCTTCATCAAGATTGTCTTCTGATAAGTCATTTCCATATATGTCTTCATCATCTAGAATTCCATCTTCTTCGAAAATACTGTCATTATCTTCATTTAATTCTACAGGATTTTCATCATTATCTTCTTCTGCTTCTATATAAGAATTTTCTAATTCATTTTCATTTAATACTTGTTCTTCTTTTTGTTTTGCTTCGTTATAGTCTATACCGTCATCTATATCTTCTTTAAGTTCTACTTCTTTATTGTCTTTAGTATATAACCTCATATCTAATCCTAGTGATTGAAGTTCTTTTATTAATACCTTAAATGTTTCTGGAACACCTGGTTCAGGAATATTTTCTCCTTTAACTATTGCTTCATATGTTTTAACTCTTCCTACAACATCGTCTGATTTAACTGTTAACATTTCTTGTAGCGTATGAGCTGCACCATATGCCTCTAGTGCCCAAACTTCCATTTCTCCAAAACGTTGTCCACCAAATTGAGCTTTACCTCCAAGTGGTTGTTGTGTAACTAATGAGTATGGTCCAGTTGAACGAGCATGTATTTTGTCATCTACTAAGTGGTGTAATTTAAGCATATACATAACTCCTACTGTAATTGGTTCTGCAAATGGATCTCCTGTTCTTCCATCATAAAGAATTGTTTTTCCATCTGGAGTATTTCCAGATTTAATTAATAATTCTTCTATTTCTTCTGATGTTGCACCATCAAAAACTGGTGTTGCAACATTCCATCCTAATTCTTTTGCAGCTAAACCTAAATGTACTTCTAAAACTTGACCTAAGTTCATACGAGAAGGAACACCTAATGGATTAAGTAAAATATCTACTGGTGTACCATCTGGCATAAATGGCATATCTTCTTCTGGTAATATTCTAGAAATTGTACCTTTATTACCATGACGTCCAGCCATTTTATCTCCAACTGATATTTTTCTTTTTGTTGCTATATAACATCTTATAATTTGATTTACACCAGGTCCTAATTCATCTGAATTATCCCTTGTAAATATTTTTACATCTACTATTGTTCCAGCTTCTCCATGTGGTACTTTAAGAGATGTATCTCTTACTTCACGAGCTTTTTCTCCAAAGATTGCACGAAGTAATCTTTCTTCTGCTGTTAGTTCTGTTTCACCTTTTGGTGTAACTTTTCCAACTAATATATCTCCTGGTCTTACTTCTGCACCAATTCTTATAATACCATTTTCGTCTAAGTCTTTTAAGCTGTCTTCACCAACATTTGGAATGTCTCTTGTAATTTCTTCTGGTCCTAATTTTGTATCACGACATTCGCAGTCATATTCTTCTATATGAATTGAAGTAAATACATCTTCTTTTACTAATCTTTCATTTAAAAGAATAGCATCTTCATAGTTGTATCCTTCCCATGTAGAGAATGCTACTAATACATTTCTACCAAGTGACATTTCTCCATTTTTAGTTGCTGGTCCATCTGCTATTGCATCACCTTTCTTAACCTTTTCACCTTTTACAACAATAGGTCTTTGGTTAATACAAGTTCCACCATTTGTTCTTTTAAATTTGTTTAATTTATGTGTTTTAGTTGTTCCATTATTATATTTAACAGTGATTGCGTCTCCTGTAACTTTTTCTATAACACCATCGTCTTCTGCCAAAATAAGTATTCCTGAATCTTTTGCTGCTCTATATTCCATACCTGTTCCTACTATTGGAGCTTCTGGCATTATTAATGGAACTGCTTGACGTTGCATGTTTGCACCCATTAAAGCACGTTTTGCATCATCATGCTCTAAGAATGGTATCATGGCTGCACCAATTGAAACTAATTGTTTAGGTGATACATCCATTCCTGTTACCATTGTATTGTCTACTTCTATAATATCGTTTCTATATCTAACTTTTACACGTTTATTTACAAATGATCCATCTTCGTTTAATGGTTCTTCTGCTTCTGCTATATAGTTTCCATCTTCTACATCTGCACTCATATATTCTACTTTATCTGTAACTCTATGAGTTTCTGGATCTACTAATCTATATGGTGTTTCGATAAATCCATATTCATTAATTTGAGCAAATGAAGAAAGTGCTGAAATTAATCCTATGTTTGGTCCTTCTGGAGATTCTATTGGGCATAGTCTTCCATAATGTGTATAGTGAATATCACGAACTTCGAAACCTGCTCTTTCTCTAGAAAGTCCTCCTGGTCCTAATGCAGAAATTCTTCTTTTATGTGTAAGTTCTGATAATGGATTTGTTTGATCCATGAATTGTGATAATTGTGAACTACCGAAGAATTCTCTTATTGCTGATGTTATTGGTTTTGTATTAATTAATGTTTGTGGTGTTACAACATCTAAGTCTTGAATTGTCATTCTTTCACGAACAACTCTTTCAAGTCTTGTTAAACCAATTCTAAATTGGTTTTGTAATAATTCACCAACACAACGAATACGTCTGTTTCCTAAATGATCAATATCATCAATTTCTCCTAATTTATGGTCTAAGTTTAATAAATAGTTAACTGATGCTAAAATATCTTCTGTTGTAACATGTTTTGGAACTAATTCATCATATCTTGCTTTAATTGCATCATGTAAATCTTTTTCCTCTGTATTATCTAATATATTTTTTAATACTTCATAATTAACCATTTCTTTAAAATGTAAATCTGAAATATCTACATTAGTAACAAAGTTATGAATATTTACTGTTCCATTACCTATTACTTTTACTGGTTTATCATCTACTTTTACTTCTACTACATTTATTCCAGAATTTTGAATATCTTCTGCTACTTCTTTTGAAATAACTTCATCTTTTTCTACAAATACTTCTCCAGTTTCTGGATTTACAATGTCTGTTGCTGCTATCTTTCCAGCAATTCTTGTAGCTAAACTTAGTTTTTTATTATATTTATATCTTCCTACTTTTGCTAAATCATATCTTCTTGCATCAAAGAATAATCCGTTAAATAGATTTCTTGCTGCATCTACTGTTGGAAGTTCTCCTGGTCTTAATTTCTTATATATTTCTATTAATGCTTCATCTTGTGTTTTTATTGGATCTTTTTCTAATGTTACTTTTAATTTTTCTTCATTTCCAAAGAAGTCAAGTATTTGGTCATCTGTTGCAAGACCTAAAGCTCTTAATAGTGTTGTTACAGGAATTTTTCTAGTTCTATCTACACGTGCATAAAATACATCATTACTATCTGTTTCATATTCAATCCAAGCACCTCTAATTGGCATTACTGTTGATGTATATAGTCTTTTACCTGTTTTATCATATGAAAATTCATAGTAACATCCTGGTGAACGTACTAATTGGCTAACTACAACTCTTTCTGCACCATTTATTATAAATGTTCCACTATCTGTCATTAATGGGAAATCACCTAAATAAATTTCTTGCTCTTTTATTTCTCCTGTTTCACGATTTATTAATCTTACTTTTACGTGTAAACGTGTAGAATAAGTTGCATCTCTTTCTTTAGCTTCTTCTAAAGAATATTTTGTTTTGTCTTCCATGTAATAATCGAAAAATTCTAGAACTAAATTTCCTGAATAGTCAATGATTGGTGAAATATCTCTTAAAACTTCTCCCAATCCTTCTTCGACAAACCACTCATAAGAATCTCTTTGCACTTTGATTAAATTAGGCATATCGATGTAATCGCCAACTTTTGCAAAGTCTTTTCTTGAGCTTTTCTCATGCTTAATTTCTTTTAACAATTAAATCACCTCTAAAATAAAATGTAAGCAGTTTGAAAAAAATATATATGAATATTGAAAAGTCCTTCTTGGCTTTAAGCTTAGTTTGCAAGCTACTTTAAATTCCTGCTTAAAACTTATTTCCCTAGCATTTGGGCTTAAATCAATTCCTCTTTTCAACTTAATATAATCTGGCGTTTTTAGGCAACAAAAAGGCATGCTGGCAACTTTCTTTTTCTATTAGAATTTTTTATCTTTTGCCAACCTACCTTGTCTTTAATTACTACTTTATATATATAGTATTTATTATTTTAATCACCTTTTGCGTTTAAATTACCACACGTATCATAGCATATTTATGTAATATTTGTCAATAATTTTGGGATAACTTTTCCTATTTTTTTCACTCTCCGTAGTATTAAATGAAATTATCAAACGAAATACATGCCACAAAAAAGATGCTAATTCAATTTTAGCATCTTTTTCATACTTATTTTATATCTTTATATTTCCTCTTATTAATAATTCCGACTATTAACATTATTGAAACAATTGCTATCACCGCTATTCCAATATGTGTTCCCGTATAAGGCAATTTACCTTCTGCTTCTGTATTATCTTTTCTATCTACATCTCCTCTATTAGTTGTAGTTCCTCTGTCGTCTTCATTATTATTTGAATTATTACTTCCACTATTATTGTTTTCATTATTACTACTATTTTGATTATTATCTGAAGGATTTATTGTTTCAATTATTGATAATTTATCTAAGTTAACTGTTAAATTAATTGTAGAGCTTGTTAATCTAAATGAATATACTTCTGTGTTTACTGTCGCTTCTGTTTGATTTTCCTCTGATGTAAGTGATCCTTCTGTTATAAAATAGTATAATGCTTTTTCACTGTCAATTCCATAGCAATCTGTTACAGATAAATATAACATTGGCAAAAAAGATGTACTTATTACAAATTCTTCTGCCAACATTGTTTGATCCGTACTTTGTAAAACTGAAGAAAATGCTATTTGATTATTTTCTATAGTATAATTGTATACAAAACTTAAATCTGTATCTAATCCACTTTGCTCTGATTTTAGCATTACCGTTATAGTATCTTCTGTAACTTGTAATTGTTCTTCTGGTAATTTTTCTGTTGTTCCTACAGTTATTGTTTGATTATCTATAGTAACAGAAACCGTCTTACCATTACAAATATATTCCTTTAAAGCATTTTTTAAATTATCCTTTGTAATTATATTATCTTCTAACGCTTTTTCTAAATTATTTTGTGTTGTAATTATATTACTTTCTAAATTTTCTTCTACATTATCTGGTGTAATAATATTATCTGCATAAACATTTTGCATTCCTAATAATACTACGGTAATAAGCACTATTAAAAATTTTATAAAAACTTTTTTCATTAGTATCCTCCATTTTATTTTCTTTTGATAGTTTTTTTGTTATTATTATGTTATACTTAAAATGATTTAACGTCAAGCAAATTTTTAAATTAAGGTGGTAATATGCAAAATAACACAAAAGATGGGAATAATAATGAAAGAAACTTATCTGAAGTTTTTAAAGAATTACAGCAATCTCGTAATTCTACTTCAAACACAGTGAATAATAATATTAATAAACCTACAAAAAATAATCCCAAAAAGAAGAAAAATAATTATCAAAAAATTAAACCCGTTAAAACTCCAAAGCAAAAGAAGCCTAAAAAAGAGCATTTTGTTAAAATAAAAAATAAATTTAAAATATTAAGAAGTAATAAAAAGAAATTTAAACAATTCGTAATAGTTACTTCTATATATTTTATAGTTATTATTGGACTAATTGTGGGTATAATTATATATATTGTTAATAGTAATAAACTCGAAAATCCATATGGCGAATTTGCTAAATACGAAAAAAATTCAACACCATTTAATATCAGTCAAATATTACTAACTAACACTGAAACAATAAAAACCAAGGAAAATACTTTCCGTGATAAGGAAATTCCATATTCTACAAAATTTATAGAAAATAATGCTCTTCCAAAAGATGAAAAAAATGTAATCCAACAAGGTGTTCCTGGATTAGAAAGAGTAAATATTGTAAGAACTTATGAAGGTGAAGATTTAATAGATGAATCTACTTCAAGTATAAATATTTTAAAAGCTCCTGTAGAAGAAATAATAGAAGTTGGAACTTCTGATTTCTTAGTAAATTATAATGTACATATAGGAGACACTATGTATATTATTGCAACAACTTCATTAATGGATTCTATGAGCAATGGAAGTGAAATATGTAAAATAACAAGATATATGGATGTTACTTTATTAGAAGTAATTGGTAAATGGTGTAAAATTTCATTTGATGGCCAAGAAGGATATGTACTTGCATCATCTCTTACATCTGAATCTGCAACACCTGATATTGTTTCACAAAATAAAGTACAAAGAATTGTATCTAGATTAAACTTTAATATGCAATTAAATGTAAAGAGTGGATTATCTTTATCAGACTATAAACGAATATTATCTGGTGAATCTAAAGATAAATATAAAATTATTCAAGACAATGCAGAAGCATTTTATAATGCAGAGCAAAAATACAATGTAAACGGATTACTTCTTGTTGCTATGGCAATCCATGAAAGCGGATGGGGAACATCAGCAATTGCTCAGGATAAAAAGAATTTATTTGGATATGGAGCATATGATAATGATGCATATAATTCAGCATACACATATGATACCTATGCAGAAAGCATAGATTTTGTAGCAAAAATGTTAGCAAAAACATATTTAAATCCAAAAGGAACTTCAATTGCAGATGGTGAAACTGCAACAGGAACATTCTACACTAGTCCTACATTAACGGGAATTAATAACAAATATTCTACAGATCCAAACTGGTGTACAAAAGTATTTTCTTACATGACATATTTCTATGATAAACTATAGGGATTTTGGTACATCCTAAAATCCCTTTTTAATAAAATTTTATAAATCAGGGAAAAATAAAACATCCTTATTTCCCTAGTGAGGAGATTCAAATGAAAAAAATTCATATGCGAAAAGACCTTATCATTATTTTGATATTAGTTATTTTAATAGTTGCTATGATACCTATTTATTTTGTAAATATTACTTTAGCTGTACGTAATAATATTTTTGCAAAAGAAACAATTAAAACTTATTCAAATTACTCTGCTCCTATCTTTACAATCGAAAACATCATATTTTATAGCAATGCTTTTGTAACAGATAATAGTAAAGATCAAAATTTACAAGATATCGATATAGGCCAATATACAGATATAGCAATTTATATAAATAACCACAATTCTTCGGAAGAATTAACAGATGAAAATACGGTTAAACAGCTTTATATAGATAATATTAAAATAACAAGTAATTCTGATAAAGGAGAAAGAATTATAGGATATAAAAATCCTTTATATTTTGCGAAATACAAAGGTATTGAAGCACCAGAAAATAACAGAATTGATTTTAACATAATTTCTACTAATAAAGATAACAAAGAAAGTTCTTACAATAATCCTTCTTTTTATCAAGATTGCTCAAATCCAATATCTTTAGGATATATTAATAAAAATATTGCAACTAATGTTTCAGTTAATTCTAATTCTGCTGTTGCTTTGGATGGCTCTATATTAAAACAAGCAAATATAACTTTAGAAGATCTAGTTTTTACTATGAGCTTTCAAATACACATCATAAATAATAAAGACGAAGAATTTATCTGTTATATAAATAAACCTATTCTTACAGAAGAACAAAATAACTCTTTATTTGACGGATATATTGCAACACAATTTTCTCCTAGCCCTGGAACATATCAATTTATAAAAAAAGAGAACTAAGAATATGGAAAAAAACAATTAAATTCTTTTGAAATGAAAATAACTTCTAGTATTAAAATCATCTATTCATAATATATTTGAATAGGTGATTTTTTTGAGAAGATTAAAAGTATTTATAATAAATGGTACTATTTTAACATTTACATCTATTTTCTTGCAATTTATAGGTGTTTCTTTTGGAGTTTATATTTCAAATAGAATTGGGCAAGAAGCTGTTGGATTATACCAATTATTGATGTCAGTATATTCATTTGGAGTAACTTTAGCATTATCTGGAATCAATCTAACATGTATGAGAATAATTTCAGAAGAATTAGCAAAAGATTCTTTAGGCAATGTAAAGGGAGCTATGAAAAAATGTTTATTTTATAGCTTAATTTTTGGATTACTATCTTTCTTGGTATTAAGTATATCTTCTTCTCTTATTGCATCTAATATTTTACATAGCAAAATAGAACCAAAAACAATATGTATAATGGCACTAGCCTTACCTTTTGTATCTATTTGCTCATGCATTAATGGTTATTTTTCAGCAGTTAGACATGTAATAAAATCATCTTTATTACAAATCGTTGAACAATTTTTCAGAATATTTGTAGTAACTTATCTACTTAATTATGTATTTACACCTTCAATAAATTCTGCATGTTTGGCTATAGTTTTTGGAAGTACTCTTTCCGAAGCATTAACTTGCATATGTACTTTTGTACTGTTTTTATTTGAAAACAAAAAATATGTAAAACATAACACTTCTTTTCCGGTAAAGAATATTTTAAGGATTTCTTTGCCCATTTCTTTTACATCATACATTAGATCTGGCCTATCTACATTAAAACAAGTCCTTGTACCTTTAAAATTAGAAAGCTTTGGCCTTAGTTGTTCTGCTTCTTTATCTCAATATGGAATAATTAATGGAATGGTAATGCCAATAATATTATTCCCAAGTACTTTCTTAAATTCTTTTAGCGGATTACTAATTCCTGAATTTTCTAGTTTTAATGTTAGAAATGAAAATATAAGAATAAAAAAATCTATAGAAAAAATTTTTAAATATACAATGTTTTTTTCATTTTTCGTTGTTGGATTTTTTTATTGTTTTTCGGATAATTTAAGTGTAATAATTTATAAAAATATAGAATTATCAAAATATATTAAAATTTTAGCTCCTATTATCATTTTCATGTATTTGGATAATATTGTTGATGGAATATTAAAAGGCTTAGACAAACAAGTAGCCGTTATGATTATAAATATTATAGATTTAATAAGTAGTATCATATTTATTTGTATCTTACTACCCATTTATGGAATTATAGGATATTTAATTGTACTCTTTATAAGTGAAATACTAAATGCATCTTTAAGCATTTTTATTTTATTACATTCTGTAAAAATCAGATTTGACTATAAGAAATTGCTGTTAAGACCAATCTTAGTACTCTTATTTTCCATAATTCTAACAAATATATTTAAATTTGAAACTTATTCTATATTTTTTCTAGTACTAGATGGATTAGTATTTGCTGTATTCTATTTTTTATTTTCTTTTATGTTTAATTTTATTAGTAAAGAGGATTTAAAACTTTAATCCTCTAACAAAACTAATAAATCGTCTTTTGATATTAGTCCTTCCTCTTCTAGCTCTGGCACTTCCACATAATGTATCTTTATTTCTGTTTTTTTATTTTCATCAGATATATTTAATATGTCATGATGTTTTTTTAAACTATGTGCTTCCATATTTAATTTTGCAAATAAATCTATTTCATTCTTATTAACTTTTTTCAAATAGTAATATGTCCAAAATTTGTATGCAAATTCTGTGGCTTCTTTTTTATTGCAAATTGATATTAAAATATTATCATTATTATTAATTTTTAAATTTAGTACATCTAATTGTTTGGTATTATCACAATCATTAATTTGTATATCATCAATATCTTTATTTAATATTTTCCTAAAAATATCTTTAGTAATTTCTAAATTATTTTGTAAAAAATTACTTAGTAAACATATTTTATTATTTTTCATTTTTCTTCGTCCTTTTTTTAGATTTTGATATCTGCTTTATTAAAACACATTTGCCATGTTTTTACAAGAATATTAACTCGATATAATTCGTCATTTTTCGACATCATTTCCTTCCCAATTTCAATTTTATAACTTTTGTTAAACCACTTCTATTAATTGTTAAACTTATTTCATCATCTGGATTCTTTGAATATACATTTTCTATTAATTCATTCATTGTATTAATTTCTTTTTCATCCATTTTCATTATTATATCACCTTTTATTATTCCATTTTGTTCTGCCGGACTACCTTTGGTTATGTTTTCTACATATACTCCACTATTTATAGATATCTCTTTATCTATATATGGAATAACATTTTTATCATACCCAGAAACTCCAATTGTTGGTTCTTCAAATTTTCCCGTTTTATCAAATTTTTCTATAATTGGTTTAATAATATTTATAGGAACAGCAAATCCAATTCCTTCTGCTGAATCTATCTTTAAAGAATTTATTCCAATTACTTCTCCATCTGTATTTATTAGTGGTCCTCCACTATTTCCTGGATTTATAGTGGCATCTGTTTGAATTAAATCTGTCATTAAGACTTCTTTATTATTTTCTTTAAATTTTAATGTTCTACTTTCTGCACTTATAATTCCAGAAGTTACAGTTCTTTGAAATTCATATCCTATTGGATTTCCTATTGCATAAACTGTTTGACCGGTTTTAACGTTACTTGAATCTCCTAATTTAATATAATTTAATCCTTCCAAATTAATTTTGATAATACTTAAATCTAATGTATTATTTGCCCATACTACATCTGCTTTATAAGTATTTCCATTTTCCAATGTTACATAGCAATTACTATATTTATCACCAGATACATGCATATTTGTTGCTATATATCCTTTACTTGAGACTATAATTCCTGTTCCAAGTCCTAATTTTTCTATTGCATCTTCAGAAAAAATTGAATCTCCAACCTCTTCTATTTTAGAAATTCCTACTACACAATGATTTGTTTCTTCTATAATTTTCTCTATGGTTTCGTCCTTTTCTTCTACACTAGTTACACTTGTTCCAGTTCTTTCTACTTTTACTTCTTCATTAGTTTTTGAAATATCTATTCTATTATACAATCTTATAAGTGATGCTACCAATATTATTGTTATGATAATTAAAAATGCAATAAACAAATTTCTTTTTGTATGTTTCTCTTTAATTTTGTGATAATGATGCATAAAAAACCTCCTTTGGAAACTCTATATTCTTATATTTTCCAAAAGAGGATTTTTTAATCATTTATTCATATTATCCTTAACTATTTTTTTATTTCTATTGAAATTTTTAATATTTTATATATATAATTAGGCTAAATTAGATAGGTAAAAATAACTATAGTTTTAAAATAAAAGGAGATTACAGTCATGGAAGAAAAATTACTAAATTTGACAAACCCACAAAAAAATATTTGGTATTTGGAAAAGTTTTATAACAACTCTTCTTTAAATACTATTTGTGGCACAGCTTTTGTAAATGAAGTTACAGATTTTTCTTTACTAAAAGAGTCTATCTGTCACATAGTAAATAATAATTATAGTTTTCATTTAAAAATCACTTTAGAAAAAAACGAACCAAAACAATATTATAAAGTAATGGAGTATGATGTACCTATAGTTGATGTTAATTCTAAGGAAGAATATTCCGAATATATAAATAACAAAATTAGTATCCCTTTTGATATTTATAACAAAAATTTATTTAATTTCTATATTTTTAGGTTTCCTAATGGTTTTTCAGCTTTTACTTTAATTATACATCACTTAATTTCTGATTCTTGGACATTGGGTCTTGTTTGCAATGAAATAATCAAGAATTATTCTAATCTAAAAAGAAATTTACCATTATTATCTTATGAGAATACTTATTTAGATTATATTAATTCTGAACAATCTTATATGGAAAGTAATAGATTTACTAAAGATAAAGAATATTGGGAAAATTTATTTAAGACTTTACCAGAACCTATAACTATTCCTAAATCAATTAATAATACAAATATAACAAACTCTAGCAAAGCTAATAGAATAGTTTTTACTGTAGATAAATCATTAATAAATGATATTCGTAATTTTTGTAAGAATAACAAAGTTTCAGAATTTAATTTCTTTATGGCAGTCTTTGGTCTTTATTTAAGTAGAGTATGTAAAACTGAAGATTTTGTAGTTGGTACACCTATTTTAAATAGAAATAATTTTAATGCAAAACGTACTTGTGGTATGTTCATAAGTACTGCTCCATTTAGATTTGAAATTAATAATAATATTTCTTTTGCTGAATTTTGTAGCATAATTGGAAAAAATTCTTTATCAATGCTTAGACATCAGCAATATCCTTATTCTAAAATATTGGATTATTTAAGGGAAAATGATACAGAAATCCCAAATTTATATAATGTACTAATTTCTTATCAAATAACTAACACTCAATCTAATGAAGAAGGCATTAATTATAATACAACATGGTCTTTTAATGGAAATTGTTCAGATCCTTTGAATATTCAATTATTTGATTTAAATGATACTGGAAATCTAAATATTGCATATGATTATCAAACAGATATGTATCAATCATCTGATATTAATTTTATGCATAATAGAATTATTTATATAATAAATCAAGTATTAAATAATTCTGCTTTATTATTAAAAGATATAGAAATTCTTACACCTGAAGAAAAAGAAAAAATATTAATAGATTTTAATAAAACTGATTTAGAATATGACATAAATTCAAATGTAATAAGTCTATTTGAAAAACAAGTAAAAAATACACCTGATAAAATTGCTTTAGTTAGTAATGGGAAATCTTTAACATATAAAGAATTAAATAGTTCTGCAAATATTTTTGCCAATTTCTTAAAGAATAAGCATAATGTAAAACCTAATGATACTATTGGAATTATATTAAATCGTTCTTCAAATTTAATTATTGCAATACTTGCTATACTAAAGTGTGGTGCAAACTATATGCCTATTGATCCAGAATATCCACAAGAACGAATTACTTACATGTTAGAAAATAGTAAAACTAAAGTAGTAGTTACCAATAATCTTACAGAAGAATATATTCCTGTAAAACATGACCATATAAATATAGATTTATTTAATAGTACTTATAAATTAGATATAAGAGATACAGAAAATTTAAATGTGAATATTTCTCCAAAGTCTTTAGTATATCTTATTTATACATCAGGTTCTACTGGTAATCCTAAAGGTGTAATGATTACACATAGAAACTTACACAATTTTATTTTAGGTATGAAGCAAGCAATTGATTTTAATCCAAATAAAGTATGTGTATCTCTAACAACTATTTGTTTTGATATTTTTGGATTAGAATTATGGTGTTCTTTATGTTATGGATTAACTCTAGTTTTAGCAGATGAAGAAGAACAAAATGATGTAGTTTCTTTAAATAAACTTTGTTTAGAAAATAATGTTAATATTATTCAAACTACACCTTCTCGTTATTCTGCATTACTTAGCAAAGAAACTAATTTAGAATTTTTAAATAATATAACAGATATCTTGGTTGGTGGTGAATCTTTACCTAAAAACTTACTTGCAAAATTCAAAGAACTTTCAAATGCTACCATTATAAATGTATATGGGCCAACAGAAACTACAATATGGTCAACTTTAAAAGATTTAACAAATACTAATCTTATTTCTGTTGGTAAACCTATTGCAAATACACAGTGTTATATTTTAGATAAAAATTTAAAACCATTACCATATTACTGTCCTGGAGAACTATATATAGGTGGAGATGGAGTTACAAATGGTTATTTAGGAAGAGAGGATTTAACTGAAGAAAAGTTTATTCCTTCACCATTTAAAGGAAATGAAAAAATATATAATACAAATGATTTAGCATATTATACTCCTGATGGAGATATTGTGCATTTAGGAAGAACAGATTTTCAAGTAAAAATCCGTGGTTATAGAATTGAAGTTGAAGAAATAGAAAATAAAATTATTCGTTTTCCAGGAATAAAACATACTGTCGTTATTCCAAATAAAAACAATAAATATTTATATTGCTATTATGTTGCAGATGAACAAATTAATCCTTCAAAATTAATATCTTTTTTACTTAAATATTTACCTAATTATATGATTCCTGCTTATTTTAAAAGGATTGATAAAATTCCATTAACTCCTAATGGAAAAATTAACAGAAAAGCATTACCTCCAATAGACGAAAATACAAATACTAATATAGAACTTGCACAAACTAATACTGAAAAATTGATTTCTTCTATACTAGAAAAAATCTTAAAAACAGATAATTTGGACATTAATACTCCGTTTTTATCTTTGGGAATTGATTCTCTTGGAATAATAGAACTTCAAACATCTTTATTGCACTATAACTTAAATTTAACTACTCAAACTTTTTATAGATATCCTACAATAAAAAGACTTGCTAAAAGAATCGATACTCACGAAGAATATTATACAGAGATGAATTTCCAAATTCCAGAATCATTTAAACATACAGAAACTGAAATAGATAATATTAAAGTATGTACAGATCAAAAAACTTTGGGTAATGTTTTACTTACAGGAGCTAATGGATTTATTGGAGTTCATGTTTTACATGAACTTTTGGAAACAACTAATATAAAGATTTATTGTTTTGTAAGAGGTACAAGTAAAGTACATGCACTTTCTAGATTAAAAGAAAGTTACGAATTCTACTTTAATAAGGATATTTCAGAATATTTTAATGACAGAATTTATGTTTTTAATGGAGAAATTATATATGATAATTTTAATTTGTCACAAGAAGATCTAGACATGATAACTTCTAATACAAAAACTATTATTCATACAGCAGCAATTGTTAAACATTATGGTGATTTTGAACAATTTAAGGACTCAAATATTGATGGTACAAGAAGAATCGCAAGTTTTGCATATGCAAATAAAAAACGCTTAATACATATATCTTCTATCAGTGTTTCAGGTAATTATCTTGTAAAACAAGATAACCATAATGTAGCATTTACTGAAAATGATTTATATATTGGTCAACATTATACAAAAAATGTTTATGTAAATAGTAAATTTGATGCTGAAAAAGTTGTTTACTCTTTTATGGAAAAAGGCTTAACTGCAGAAGTTTTAAGAATAGGAATTTTATCAGGAAGATATTCTGATGGAGTTTTCCAAAAGAATATAACAGCAAATGCTTTTTATAGTAGAATTAAATCTTTAATAGAATTAAAACATTTATCATATACAAATTTAGAACAGCATATAGAATTCACACCAGTGGATTTATGTGCTAAAGCAATTGTTTTATTAGCAGAGACTCAAACTGCTGAAAATAAAGTATTCCATTTGTATAATGATAATTTAGTGAATATAAAAGATATTATAAATGTTTTAAAAGACTTTAATTATAATATAACTCCTATGGATGACGAAACTTTTAAAGAATACATTTTAAAAGTAGCAAATAGCAGTGAAAATTCTAATCAATTAAAAGGAATAATTAATGATATATCTTTTGATAATTCTGACGAAGTATTAAACTATAATTTCTCTGTTGATATATCTTCAGAATTTACAAAAAAATATTTAAATCTTTTAGATTTTAAATGGCCAGAATTAGATAAAGATTATTTAACTAAAATATTTAAATATATGAAAAAAGTAAAATTTATATAGTACAAAGGATGTAATTTATATGAAAAAAAGATTTATTTTTAAAAAACCTACGTCAAGAATAGTATTAAGATATTGTTTTATTGCATTTATATTTTTGCTTGTTTGTGCAGTATTAATACCAACATTATTAAATTATGCACCTGGTTCAATTAATACACCATTTGACATAAAAATGTCTTATATCTCTTATGCACAACAGTTAACCATTATTGGTTTTGTAATATTATTAATTATATTTATATCAACTAAATTATGTCTTCGTGATGTAGATAATTGGTATACTAATAAAGATAAAAGAAAAGAAAAAAATACTATAGAAAAGATAAGGAAAAAATGTTTTAATATACCTTATATCATTTATATAATCGAATTATTTCTTCCTACATTAGGAATCCTTGGAGTAGTTCTCCTTACTGGTAGTCATCATGGAATTATGGTATTAAAAATATTTGTACTTACACTTTCACTTGCATTTTTGCTTGCAACATTCACATATATATTTTCTAAAAATATATATGCTGAAATACTTGCTAGTACATATAAAGAAGGTTCTGATTTAGGAATACGTGTAAATTTAAGAAAAAAAATAGTTTTACAAATAATGCCTTTATTTGTAAGTGTCCTTCTTCTTACTTCTTTTATGGGATATTCTAGAAGTGTAAAAGAAAAAGAAGATATATTCTTTACTTTATATAATGCAAGTTTAAATAATAATTTTGATATTAACGAAACATACGAAGTTGATGAAATTAAAGATATTTTATCTAATATAGAACTATATAGTTCAGATAGTTCCAGATTTATTATCTTTGAAGATAAAGTTATAACTGTTTCTGGTGATGCACCAAGTAATTTTTTAGTAGCATATACTAGAGAATTATCTTCTAATTACAATGGCAGAACTTATGATAGTTATGGAATAGATACACAAGGTGCCACTATAAAATTAAATTCTACAGAAGGAATTTGCTATGTTGGAATTTCATATAGCATTTCTTCTATAGAAACTATATACTTTTTAGGAATTACCTGTGGTATTTTATTAGTAATTGTTGGATTATTATTACATTATTTTTCAACTTCTATTACAACAGATATTAACAGAGTTACTAATGGTTTAAACTATATTTATAATAATTCAAAATTAGGATATATCGAAAAATTACCTGTTATCTCAAATGATGAATTTGGTGATTTAACAATTGCTTTTAATAAAGTCCAAGATAAAACAAAAGAATATATTCAAACAATTAAATCTAACCAAGAAACATTAATGGAAAGAGAGCGTTTAGCATCACTTGGTCAATTAATTGGAGGAATTGCACACAATTTAAAAACACCTATAATGTCAATTTCTGGTGCGGCAGAAGGATTATCAGACCTAGTTAAAGAATATGATACATCTATTGGAGATAAAGATGTAACAGAACAAGATCATCATGATATTGCAAAAGATATGACAGATTGGATAGAAAAAATTAAAAATTATACAGAATATATGTCAGATGTTATAACAGCAGTTAAAGGACAAGCTGTAAACTTTTCATCTAATAATAATATACATTTTTATATGGATGAATTATTAAAAAGTATTAATATATTAATGAAACATGAATTAAAAAATGCATTAGTAACACTTAATATTAATAATTACGTCCCTTCAAATGTATATCTAAATGGTGATGTTAATAGTTTAGTACAAGTTGTAAATAACATGATTTCAAATTCAATTCAAGCATATGAAGGAAATCCTAATCAAGCAATTGATTTAACATTAAAAACTAAAGATAATAATGTACTAATAGAAATTAAAGATTATGGACCAGGTATGAGTAAAGAAGTTCAGGATAAACTATTTAAAGAAATGATTACAACAAAAGGAAAAAACGGAACAGGACTTGGACTATTTATATCATACTCAACAATAAAAGCTCACTTTAATGGAAATATAACATGTGAATCTAATAATAATGGAACTACATTTACAATTTCAATTCCATTACCTAAAGATTTACCTAAAACAGATAAGTAAAACTTATCTGCTTTCTTTTTATATATGGAAAAATCGTCAGATTTTACGATTTTTTAATTGTATTTTACATTTTTATTACTTTTTTAGTATTTTTATTGCTTTTATATTTTTTTATTTATATAATTTTTATATTAAGGAGGTCGCTATTATGAGAAAGAATATGGTTTCTGCACAAAAATCCGGTTTTAAAGTAATTGCCGTAGATGACGAACAAGGTATTCTAGATTCCTTATCTATTTTTATGAAACGATCTGGTTATGATTTTGTTGGAATAACTTCTCCTTTAGAAGCTATAGAAAGAGTTAAGCAAGAACATTTTGATTTAATGGTATTAGACTTTATAATGGAACCTATTCATGGAGATAAAGTAGTAGAAGAAATTCGTAAATTTAATAAAGATTTGTATATTTTATTACTTACAGGTCATAAAGATTTAGCTCCACCATTAGAAACAATTCATAAACTAGATATTCAAGGATATTGTGAAAAAAGCGATAAATTTGACCAATTACTTTTATTAATAGAATCTGGTTTAAAATCAGTTGAACAAATGAAAACAATAAATGATATAAACCATGAACTAGAAAATGCTTATTTAGAAAGTATAGAGATTTTACGTCATACTGTTGAAGCAAAAGATCCATATACAAAAGGACATTCTGACAGAGTTTCTGAATATTCTGTTTTACTTGGTAAAAAATTAAATTTACCTGACGAAGATATTGATACTTTACGAGTTGGCGGACTATTTCACGATATTGGAAAAATAGGAATCCCTGATAGTATACTTTTAAAAGAAGGTAAACTAACTGATGAAGAATATAATAAAATAAAAGAACATCCGGTAATCGGTTATAATATTTTGGAGCATGCTTCAATGTTTAAAAATATTTTAGATATAGTAAAACATCATCATGAAAGATTTGATGGAAATGGTTATCCGGATAAAATGTCAGGAAATAATATTCCTTATCTTGCACGAATTGTAGCAGTTTGTGACAGCTTTGATGCAATGACATCTAAAAGAAGTTATAGAGACTCTTTAGATATGAATATTGTAAAAGATGAATTATTAAAAAATTTAGGATCTCAATTTGATCCAGAAATCGGAATTGCATTTTTAGACATAATAGATAAAGATTTTTCATCTATAGAAGCAATTCAAAAAAAATTTTAATTTGTATATAATGAAAAGTCATACTTTTCATATATATTTATATATTTTATTAAGGAGGGGAATTTTATATGGTTACTTTAACAGCATCAGAAGCCAGAAGAAAGGCTCGTGAAGCATTAAAAGGTAATTGGGGAAAAGCTGCTTTAATACTTTTAATATATGTAGCAATTATCTTTGTAATAGGAATATTTACTGCAATACCTTTATTAGGCTTATTAGTATCTATAGGAGAACTTGTAATAATGCCACCAATAACATATGGTCTTACTATGACATTTATGAAAATAAAAAGAGGTCAAGAAGTAGGATATGTTGATTTCTTAAAAGAAGGTTTTGAAAATTTCAGTAGATCTTGGTGCATTACTGGAAGATTATTACTTAAAATGATTGTTCCAATAATTCTTTACATAGTAGCACTAATTGTAATTGGAATTTCAGTATTTACTTCTGCAGTTGGATTAGTTTCATTAAGTTCATCAGTAACAGGCGCATCAGTATTCTTTTTAATTATAGCAATTATATTAGTTGCTGTTGCAGCAGGATTCTTTATTGTATTAGGTTTAAAATATGCATTATCAATTTATATTGCTGTAGATAATCCTAATATGCCTGCTCTTGAATGCGTAAACAAAAGTGGCGAACTTATGAATGGAAATTCTGGTAAATTATTCTGTTTAGGACTTTCTTTTATCGGATGGGTATTATTAGCTTCAATCTTACCAGCAATATTTGCAGGTATAGGAATTGATTTCTTATATATTGTTACAATCTATGTTGCAGAAATTTTCTTGTTGCCATATGTTGATGTAGCACTTGTTGTATTCTATGAACATGTAGCTGGAGTTTCTACTTCACAAACAGTAGAGACTGAAGGAAATGTATCAACATCAGAAGCATCAAAAGGAAATACAATTCAAGAAAAATCTGGTTCTCAAGATGTTACAGCTGAAATAGTAGATATACCAGAATTACAAAAAAAGCCAGATGATGAAAATAATTAATATTGGCAAATTCTATGTAAAAAAAAGCTTCATAAGAAGCTTTTTTTTAACCTATTTTCATAGATAATTTTACTTTTTGTCTTTCATTATCAATTCCAATAACTTTTACTTTTACAATATCTCCAACAGAAACAATATCTGATGGATTTTTAACAAATTTTTCACTCATTTCTGATATGTGGACAAGTCCATCATGTTTTACACCAATATCCACAAATGCTCCAAAATCTATAACATTTCTAACTGTTCCTGTTAATATCATTCCTTCTTTTAAATCTTCAAATTTTAACACATCTTGCCTTAATATTGGTTTTGGCATATCTTCTCTAGGATCTCTTCCTGGCTTAGATAATTCGTCAATTATATCTTTTAAAGTTAATTCTCCAATTTCTAATTGTTTTGCTGTTTCTTTTACATTTACATCAGAAAGTTTTCCTCTAATTTCCTTAATCTTATCTTTATCTTTTAAATCTTCAACTTTATATCCTAAATTATTTAAAAGTTTTTCAGCACTCTCATAACTTTCTGGATGAACTGCAGTATTTTCTAGTGCATTTTTACCGTCTGGAATTCTAATAAATCCTGCACATTGTTCATATGCCACTTTTCCTAATTTTGGAACCTTTAATAATTGTTTTCTTTCTGTTAATTTTCCATTTTCATCTCTATATTTAACAATATTTTTAGCTATAGTCTTATTTATTCCAGAAACATATGAAAGAAGTGATGGTGTTGCAGTATTTACATCAACTCCAACTTTATTAACACTATCTTCTACTACTCCTGCTAGACTTTCTTCAAGTTTCTTTTGATTTACATCATGTTGATATTGTCCTACACCAATTGATTTTGGATCTATTTTTACGAATTCTGCAAGTGGATCTTGCAAACGTCTTGCTATTGATATAGCACCTCTTATAGAGACATTTATATCTGGATATTCTTCTGTTGCAAGTTTAGATGCAGAATATACAGATGCTCCTGCTTCACTTACTATTGTATAAAGTACTTTATGATCACATTTTTTTATCATCTCTGAAACAAACATTTCAGATTCTCTTGATGCAGTTCCATTTCCTATTGCAATCATATCTACTTTATCTTTATTAATTAATTTTACCAACTCTTTTTCTGCCCCTTCTACATCATTTTGTGGTTCTGTTGGATATACTGTTGTATAATCTAATACTTTACCTGTTTCATCAATTATAGCAATTTTACAACCTGTTCTATATGCGGGATCAAATCCCATAACAGTAATTCCTTTAAGAGGTGCTCCAAGTAATAATTGTTTTGCATTTTTTCCAAATACTTTAATAGCTTGTTCTTCTGCCTTTTCTGTTAAATCTGATCTTATTTCTCTATCTATTGATGGTTCAATCAATCTTTTAAAACTATCTGATATAGTATCTATTAATAATTGAGTAAATTGTGTTTCACCTTTTATAATATCTTTTTGAATTATTTCTAATATTTTTTCTTCATTTTTTTCTATTTTAACTTTTAAGAAATCTTCTTTTTCTCCTCTATTAATTGCCAATATTCTATGACTTGGTAATTTATTAACCTTTTCACTAAATTCGTAATACATTTCATATGCTGATCTTTCATCTGGCTTACTTGCTTTTGTCTCTAGCATTCCTTCTGTATATACAATTTTCTTTATAATCTTTCTGTATTCTGGATTATCCGAAATATTTTCTGCAATAATATCTAGAGCACCTTGTATTGCCTCTTCTGCAGTTTTTACTTTCTTCTCCTCATTTATGTACTCTTTTGCAATTTCTTTTAAATTCTTTGTTTCTTTTTGTTCAAATATTATCTCTGCTAATGGTTCTAATCCTTTTGCTTTTGCCACTGTTGCTCTTGTCTTTTTCTTTTGTTTATAAGGTCTATATATATCTTCTACTTCTGCTAAAGTTACCGCATTCTCTAAATCCTTTACAATTTCCTCTGTTAATTTACCTTGTTCATCTATAGATTTTGTAACTTCTTCTTTTCTTTTTTCTAGATTTCTTAAATAATTTAATCTTTCACTAAATGTTCTTAATGTTTCATCAGAAAGTCCACCTGTGACCTCTTTTCTATATCTAGCTATAAAAGGTATTGTATTACCTTCATCAATTAATTTAATTGTATTTTCAACTTGATTTAGTTTAATGTTTAATTCATCTGCAATAATTTGCTCTATTTTTTTCATTCTAAACTCATTTTCCTTCCTCGAAATATCTATTTCTTTAGTAATTTTATTCATATACTTCATTAATAATTTTTGGATACATTTTCATTTTTGCCTTTATATTAATCAAGTCCTAAATATTCATTATAAGTACATTCTTTATCTATTACTCTTCCGTCTGCTTTTATATCCAATATTCTATTTGCAACAGTTTGAACTAATTGATGGTCATGTGAAGAAAATATCATATCTCCTTTAAATTTACTCATTCCTTCATTTAAAGCAGTAATACTTTCCATATCTAAATGGTTTGTTGGCTCATCAAATATTAAAAAGTTTGCACCAGATAACATTATTTTTGATAATACACATCTAACTTTTTCTCCTCCAGATAAAACTTTTACATTTTTTAAAGCTTCATCTCCTGAAAATAGCATTCTTCCTAAAAAGCTTCTTACATATGTTTCATCTGGATCTTTAGAATATTGTCTAAGCCAGTCTGTTATACTTAAATCCTGTGTAAATAAATAACTATTATCTTTAGGGAAATAAGAATGTGTAATTGTAGTTCCCCAAGTTACTGTTCCTTCATCTGGTTCTAATTCTCCAGCTAGAATTTGGAATAAAACTGTTTTTGTATTTTCATTATCTGCTAAAACTGCAATTTTATTATTAGCTTTTACTGTAAAAGATATATTATCTAGAACCTTTTCTCCTTCTATTGTTTTGCTAAGATTTTTTACAGTTAATATATCATTCCCCACATCTCTATCTGGTTTAAAATCTATATATGGATATTTTCTATTAGATGGCTTTATTTCATCTAATTGTATTTTTTCTAATGATTTCTTTCTTGATGTTGCTTGTTTTGATTTTGATGCATTTGCACTAAAACGTGCAATAAATTCTTGCAATTCTTTAATTTTTTCTTCTTTCTTTTTATTTGCATCTTTCATTTGTTTTAATGCAAGCTGACTAGATTCATACCAGAAATCATAATTACCTGGATAAACTTTTATTTTTCCAAAATCAACATCTGCAATATGTGTACAAACCTTATTTAAAAAATATCTATCATGTGATACAACTAATACTGTATTTTCAAAATTCATTAAGAAATCTTCTAACCATTGAATTGTTTTTAAATCTAAATCATTTGTAGGTTCGTCTAGTAATAATATATCTGGATTTCCAAATAAACTTTGTGCTAGTAATACTTTTACTTTTTCCCTATCATCAATCTCTTTCATTTTTTTATAATGATTGTCAGGTGAAATTCCTAAATCATTTAATAATGTTGCTGCATCTGATTCTGCATTCCATCCATCAAGTTCTGCAAATCTTTCTTCTAATGCTGCAGCTTTCATTCCGTCCTCTTCTGTAAAATCCTCTTTTGCATATATCTCATCTTTTTCTTTCATTATTCCATAAAGCTCTTGATTTCCCATTATAACTGCATCTAATACATTATATTCATCATATGCAAAGTGATCTTGTTTTAAAATAGATATTCTCTCTCCTTTATCTATTGTTACATCTCCTTTGCTTGGCTCTAGCTCTCCAGAAAGAACTTTTAAAAATGTAGATTTACCTGCACCATTTGCTCCTATTATTCCATAGCAATTTCCTTTTCCAAATTTAATATTTACATCTTCGAATAAAACTCTTTTTCCAAAACGTACAGTTACACCATTTACAGATAACATATATTCTCCTCCCTTTTTTTAGCTTGCATCATTATATACTATTTTTTAGTTTTTTACAACCTCAATGTTTTCCAAGTTCAAACTACTATTTTACCTATTGAAATTAATTTATATAATAGGAAAGTTCTCCTAACTTTTCTATTATGCAAAAAGGCGAATTCTAAAAAGAACTCGCCTAAAATTTTTAATTTTATTCTTGAACTTGTTTTGCTATTAGTCTAATTCCCCATAATCCGGAAATTCCTACTAAAGCATAAATAATTCTACTTATTACACTCATAGTTCCAAATAATGTATCTACTAAATTGAAATTAAAAAATCCAATTAGTCCCCAATTAATTGCACCTATGACTATAAGTATAATTGCTATTACATCTATAATTTTCATAGCCCGCCTCCTAATTAATATAATTATTTACAAAATAAATAATTATATACATAGTCAGGCTTAATTTAACATATCTTTTCTTTTTAACCATATTACAGAAATGATTGTAAGTAATGTTGCTATAAAAATCATTATCCAAAATCCCAGTGGATTTCCTTCAAATGGTAGCTTTACATTCATTCCCCAAAAACTTGCAATCATTGTAGGTACTGCAATAATTATTGTAATTGAAGTTAATGATTTCATTACTCCATTTAGATTATTAGAAATAATTGAAGCATATGCATCCATTGTTCCATTTAAAATGTCACTATAAACTTTACTCATTTCTATAGCTTGCTTATTTTCTATAATAGCATCTTCTAATATATCTTCATCCTCATCATATAATTTAATATTTTTAATTTTTAAAGTTCTCTCCATAACTGCTTCATTTGATCTTAATGATGTAGTTATATATACCAAAGATTTCTCTAAACTAAGTAATTTTAACAATTCTCTGTTTTTCATTGAATTTTTTAATACATTTTCTGCAATTTCTGTTTCTTTATTGATCTTCTTTAAGTAATCCAAATATTCTGATGAATTATTATACATCATCTGCAATATAAATCTGCTCTTCTTATATGTACAAAAGCCTTTGACTTTACCAGTTTCAAACTTTTTTATTAAACTACATTCTCTTAAAGAAACTGTTATAAAGAAGTCATCTCTTACTACAATCATACCGATTGGCATTGTTGCATACATGTATCCACCATTTTGAGTCTTTTCTGTAACTGGTATATCTATAATAAATAATATTGTATTATCTTCATCTTCTACGTCAATTCTGGCCTTTTCCTCATTATCTAGTGAATATCTAATAAATTCATCTTTAATATTTACATTTTTGCAAACTTCTTTTATTTCATCTTCCGAAGGATCTACCATATGTATCCAAGTACCACGTTCATATGTGCTTACACTTTCAAGCTTATTTGTTTTTATATCTGTATTATATAGCCTTATCATATTATAAATCCCCCTTTTTTTTGATTTATACTGTGTTCCGTTTAAGTTCACAAATGTATTTTACTGAAAACAATCAATAAATAGGAGCCAATTTTTGCTCCTATTTATCTGACTATATTTAGTTTACATATAATTTTATCTTTTGTCAAGTTTTATTATTTTAATAAAACTTTTTTCTTAATAATATATATACCTATTCCCAAAACACCAAGTGCTATAACTATTATAATTATTAACTCAGCTTTTTTATTATTACCAAATGGCGGTATAAATTGTACCTCTTCAGAAATAGCTGTATCTATTTCAAACCATGTCTTTGGATCCATTGGATTTGCATTACCTGGTGTTTCTGTAACTACTGGTATGATTTCTCCTGTCTCTGTAGTAACAGTATGTACACTATCAAATTTTGTTGGATCATCTTCATCTTCGCTATCTCCGCTTCCACCACCAGATTCTGTATCTCCTGTAATATCATCTATGTCTTTTTCTGATTCGTAATATGGTCTTCTACCATTATCTATTGTAAATTGAATTATTTCTGCAACATTTTGTTCTGGTTCTCCTTCTTTTACCTCTAAATCTCCATCTTTTGAAATTACTCTAGTAATTGTTAATGCATTTTTAAGTTTTATTTCTCCATTTGGAGCTATCAATCCTTTTGATTGTGTTGGATCAGAATTTATTAAACTTGTAATTTCTGACGGATAATTACTCGTTCCTGGGAATTGAATTACTGTATCTATATTATTATTTACATCTTCAAATACTTTTTGTTTTAATAATTCATTTCCACTAATTCTGTATTCGTTTGCGTCTAGAGTTATTCCTTCTACAATATTCTTTTTTACCTGCCATAAAGTTTCATCTTGTGGTTTTGTTATTCCAACTGCATTATCAGGTATTTCAGAATATTCACTTATTATAATCTCTCCTTGAGCATCAGATGTTTCTTTTATATATTTAAAAGTATTTGGAATGTAGTCAATCATTTTATTTGTATTTATTTTATTTAATTTTTCATCTTCTGGCTTTTCGCCTCTTTCATAATAACCTAAATCATTATAATCAATTTCACTATCATTTATTATTGTAAATGTATATGTAACCTGAGCTGTAGAACCATATAGTAAGTTTTCATCAACAGTTCCTTGCACAAATCCTTTTGCTTCTAATTCTCTAGAATTTGTATTATATTTATTTTTCTGCCATGTTAAACCTGGAGCTGTATCATTTGCATCAAATATTGTACTTCCATCTACTGCACTTAATTTAACACGTTCTACATTTTTTACCAAAGTAATCTTTGTTCTTGGTCTTTCTATTATACCAAAATCAACATTATTTACATCATAATCCTCTTCTTCTTCACCTAAATATTCTATTTGCATAGACATTAAGGCTGTATCGGCATACATATATGTTTTATCTGCAAGTTCTGCTACATTTGATGAATCCTTATCTGAATCAAGTATTATTGCATTACTATATTGTAATGTTCTACTATATGAATTTACATCTTCTCTTCTATCTTGATTGTCTGTTGCATCATTTGTTCTTGGTGTTTCATCTTTATACCAATCATTATTTTCTCCTTCATAATTTTCGCTAAACCATAAAGTAGATTTATAATCTTGCCCTGTGTACATTTCGTCATCATTTTGTGGATTAATTAAACATTCTTGATCTCCATATGTAAATCTAATTATATAATCTCCTGGTATGTATCCAGAAACAATATATTCTCCATTTGTATTTGTTCTTACATCAACATCAGAAACTAAGTTTCCATCACTACTTTCGTAATAATTCATTACATCTTCGTCTACTTCCCATTCTCCAGCAGTATTTTCTTTAACAGCTATTAATTCTACATGTACCTGATTTATTCTTCTAGTATCATCTCCTGTTAATTCTCCATCACCAATTCTTTCATTTTCATCTAATTTATCTGCAATTGGTGAATCCTCAAATACTGTTCCAGAAATTGTTCTTGGTCCTGTAGGAATAATTCTTAAACCTGGTGCATAATCTGCATCATCTTCAAAAATTTCTCTACTTTGATTAGATTTTTCTTCTGAACTTAAATTTTGATATTCATCTGTTTTAGATTTTTCTATAAAATCTTGAACTTCTGAACTTACAGGATTTAAATTATCAGGTGTTGAATCAATATCTATTAAACCTGCTACTTCTCCAGCATTTGTCATTGTTCTACCATTTAAATCTTGTTTTGCTACTGTATAAGTATTTCTATATCCTGCAATCTCTGCAAGATTTTCTTCTGTAGATTCTGTATTTGAATCAAACAATTCTCTTATAGTTTCATCTTCTAATTGATACCTTATATAAATATATTTTTTATCAGTTATACCAACATTTGCCAAATCAGTTGTGTGCATTTTATTATATTCTTTTCCATTTTCTGAAACTGTACCAACTGTTGTCCAATTAATTGTTTGATTGTTCTCATCCCAAGATTCTATTTTTAAATATGACATATCATAATAATCGTTTAAATCTGTAACATATCCTGTTATTTGTCCTTGTGATTCATTTTGAATTTGTATTACATATGTTATATATACTTCTAGTTTGTCATGTCCTGAATATCCTAAATCAGATCTTGCTATTTCTCTTTCATATCTTTTAACATCAGTACCTCTTATTTCTACATCTAATGGTAGTTCTCCACCTGGATATTCATATGTATGTTCTTTTCCATTTATTTTAAGTTCTACATTTACTAAATCTTTTCTTAAGTTTAAATCAAATTTTTCTCTTTCTAATAAACCTAAGTTAATATTTAATAATTCATCTGATGTACTATCTTTATCAAATTTTAATAAATTGTCTAAACCACTATCTCCTGTATATGCATCTATTAAGAATTCACTATTAGTTTTGTCTGTCCATAAAGGTGCTTGGTGTGAACTATCTACAGGTGCAAATTTATTATTAAAATTATCTCTTTCTGATGGTGTTTCTGTTGCATATGACCTTAGTTTTCTATCTGGACTATCCGAATTTAGTCCAACATTATATGTTGTAGGCTCATAAATTTGTCCATTATATGTGAATTTAATATAATATTCATATGCTTTAGACTTGTGTAAAAATTTATAATTTCCATCTTTATCAGTAAACATTGTTTCTGGCTGTGAGTTTGGCTCTGAACTATATAATGTTACTGTTATTCCTTCCAAAGGTGAATCTGGTGGATCTCCATCACTATTATAATATCCGTTTTCTTTTTTGTCTTTTTTAGAAGGCTTATCTATAAAGACCTTACCTCCCAGATCCATATAACTTTCATTATACACATCTATTCTAGTATCATCTTCTAAACTTCCATTCATATTTGTTACATCATTATATGTTGTACCATTCCATGTTGCATAACCTTTTAATTCATAATTATATGGAACTGCTACTTCTTTAATTGTATAATCTCCAATTAAAACATCTGCAATATTTGCAATACCATTAGCACCTGTTGTCCCAGAATATTGTAGTTTTCCTCCACTCCATAATTCGTACTTTGCTCCTTGTACTAATATATCTGGTCTGTATTTATCGTGTTTTACAATTTGTAATTGGATTACACCTAGTGCACCTGGAAGATCTACAGAATCGCTTGCAGTTGTTATAGATGAGTCATATTGATAATGTTCAACTCTTTGCACATGTGTTGGTCCATTTGCACAATCACGGTTATCATGACCATAACCTACTGGAGAAACAGCATAGCATTCTAAAATATACTGTTTTAATTGCTTGCTTGTTACTTTAGATTCAACACTTACTTTTACTCCATTTACTTTTTTAATTCCTATTCCTTTTCTAATATAAATATAAAAATCAGTACCACTTGTAATTGTATCAACACCTAAGTTTCCATTCTTCTGTCCATTACTTAATGTTGCATCTTCTCCATCAGTATCAATAACTATACTAGATATACTTCCAGAGAAATTAACTTTATATGGGCCAACTTTATAAACTGTATCACTATATTTTGACCATTTAACTGTACCTGTTGCAGAATTTATCCATGGTGCCTCTCCTGTTATTTCTACACTTCCGATGCCGATAACACTTGTTACACTATAGTAATGAGATGCATATCCACATTGTGCCAACACTTTTCTATCTATACAACCATATGGCTTAGGAGTTCCTTTTCCATCATTATATTCTACTAAATCCATAAAATCTATATCTATTCCGGTAGAGTTTGGACTTAAATGTGGCGATGTACTATATGCAACATCCCCATCATATTTAGGACCTGGAACTTGAGCTAAAGCTGCATTAACCTTATTACAGTTAAAGATTAAATATCCTATTGATAAAAATAGAAAAATTAACAAAATTCTTCTAATTAATCTCATTTCCTACCTCCTTTCTGTATTAAATCTTTTTATAAAATAAATTCCTCCTGCTATTATACTTAATAAAATTATCATTACCACTACATTAAATATTGTTCTACCTGTACTTGTACCAATAATTAATCTAGCACTAGATTGATTATTAGATTGATTACTATCCATTGCATCATTTGCGTTTGTTGCTGCAAATAATGCTGTATTGTTAAATATTCCTAAATTTTCCTGTGTTAATAATTTAGTTAAAATTAATTTAACTTGTTTTGATTCTCCTGCATTTAATTCAGTAATTTCGGTATTATATAATCTACCATTTTCTTCATACCAGTTATCATTTAATAATTGATTAAATTCTAAACCATCAGGTAATTCATCTATTATAGACTGAATATATCCTTTTGTCTGTCCATTATTTGATATTGTAATTGTATATTCTATATTAACAGTTGTTCCTTCTATATTTTTTCCTGCAATTTCCAATTTTCCCATTTTTACATTATCATATGTGTATGTTTTTTGTTGTCCATTTTTTTGAATTGTTTGAATTCCTGATAATACTTTATCTATACCTATATCAAATGTTGATGTTCTTACAAGCCCCATATTAATATAGCTTACATTACTATTTGTAATCTCTATTACATCTGTCATACCAACATATTCTGTATTTCCATCAATTTTTGCAGTTGTAGCTATTGCTTTTGAAGTTAATACTTCACTTGCGCCTTCTTTTTTATATTGCGTTATTTTGTAATTATTTCTATCATATTTAAATATAACTATATATTTCCCTGGCTCTAATCCACTTAAGGTATATCCTGTTCCAGAAGATTTTGCTTCTATTTTTTGACCTACTGCATTTTCTGCAATTTCTGAAGTTTCTGCATCTACAACAGTAATTTCGTTACCATAAGCTAATCCTTCATCTGAATCCATTATTCCATTTTCATTTTCATCTACCCAAACAGAACCATTAATGCTGTATCTACCATCTTGTTGATTAGGATCATTTGGATCATCTGGATTGCTTGGATTTGTAGGATTATTTGGATTATTTGAATAGTATTTTGCAAAATGTTTTACCTCATTAGATGTTTTAGAAACAACATAATCTCCATTTACTTCTGCTATATTTATTAATTCTTTATCTTCTGTAACTTTATCAACTTTTACTTCTATTGAAATATTAATTGTTTTGCCAGCTGGAAGCATACTTGGAATTGTAAGAATATTCTGTTCTTTATCATAATTAACCATTACTCTACTATTATCTGAAGTATCGTTGGTTTCCTCTATTACGACACTTAAATCCACATCTTTTTCTTCTTCTGAATATGTGTTTTCTTCTGTAATTGAGGCATAATTAAATTGATTAAAATGTACTTGCTCTGCTGTAACTTCTTTTGGTAATCTATCTATTATATACACTTGTGATTCTGCATCTTGGCTATTATTTGTAACAGTAATATTATAAGTTATTGTATCTCCATTTGTAACTTCTTGGTTCATTGTTGGTGAACTCTTGGTAATTGTTACATCCGCACCTTTTATTGGTATAATACTTAAATTTGATTTATATGTCTCATTTCCTACATATGTATTAGCAAAGGTAGTTATTTCTTGATCAACAGATTCTATATATTTTATATTTCCTATAATCGCAAATCTTGCTTCTTGTCCACTCTCTAAAGTTTTAACATTACATGTTACCATATTATTATTTACGTCAAATGTTGCATTTTCAGTATTATTAATATCATCTTCCAATCCACTAGCCAAAATATAATATTCTGATATTTCTATATTTTTAGGTATTTCTATTGTAGCTTTTATATTTGAAATACTTTCGTTTGTATTATTCTTCACCTTATATACATATGAAAAATTTGTATTTTCTATAACTGCACTACTTCTCTTGACAAATAATTCTGTAGTAATCTTTGCATCTTTTATATTATTATCTATTTTTATTTCTTTAAAAGTTTCATTATTCACTTTTAAATCTATAATAGATGTTAGTTTTTGATTCTCTGTTTCAGCAATTTTTATTTCGTAAACCATTTTTTTAGTTTCATTAACTTTTAATGTATCTACATTAAATAAAACATTTTCTCTCTCTTCCTCTTTAAATGTATCTAATAGTTCTTGTTCACTAATAGGTTCATAAATATCATATCTACTTACATAAACTGCATCTTCAGGTATATTAGCTTCTACAGATATATTAGAAATATCAGAACTTGTATTATTAGTTACTTCTATTTCAAATCTTAATACTTGTCCTTCATAAACATCACTATTATTTTCTAGCTCTGTATCACCTAAAATTTCTTTTACATTCATATCTAATGAACCAACTTCTCCAGTTGTAACATTATTTGTAATTTCATTTTTAATTTCTGGAGTAGCTAAACAAAATGTTTGTGATGTCTCTAGATTTTGTCCTCCTAAATCATATCTTACAGTATATGTTAAAAATGTTTTCTGATTTGCTGTAAGTTGCTCTGGAATCATAAAATCAAAATTAAAATTAAATTCTTCTGACTTAGCTATATTTTTATTTAAAACTATTTTATATGATTTAGCATTTTGTATATTTTCTATTTCAGATTTCCAATTTGCACTATTTTCATCTGTTTCATTATTTTCAGAATAATAAACTGTAGCATTTATTCCCTTTGCGTTTAATTCTTGTTTTAATTTTGCATCAAATGTACTTCCAAAGTCCTCACCATTTAAGTTTGTATTTCCTACAAAAGGTATTTTTCCTATAATTCTTACATTACTTATTTCACTTTCATAATTGTTTACAATTGTAGTATTTACATTAGCTGTTTTTGCTGTAGAGTTTAGCTCCAATTGAGCTTTAACTGTATTTTCATCTAAAGCAAGTTGTGTCTCTTTTTCATTATATCCACTTAAAGAAGAAACAGTAATTAATCCAGATTTTGCATTAATATTAAATGGAACATTTATGCAATCTTTATTTTGAACACTATATTCTGTATTTTCTGCCAAGTCATTTGAATATGTCATTTTTAGATTAGTTTCTTTAGTAGATACTGTATTTTTTAATCTAATAACTGCTGGAATTAATATTTTTGTTCCCTCTTGTATTCCTAGTTTATAATTAGTTTCTTCTCCAGATAGTTTTATTGTAAGCTCTCTATTATTTAAATCTGCAGATTCTAATTTTAATTCTGTATTATATAATAGTGATATTTCTTTAATATCTATTTTTTCTATCTCTTCTGGAAATACGATTTTTATCTCTGGATTTTTAAACAAATCATATTTATTACTATTTGTTACAAGGTTTAATGTCATATTAACATTATTATCTACATATGGAGTAAAATTAGTATTATCCATAGTTAAATCAACTTTTGTATATGTTTCGTTTAATTTAATGTCTTTTTCATAATTTTTATCAATTTTAATTCTTTCTTTTATTGATTCGAATTGTTTAACTAAATTAATATTATAATTTAATTTTTTGTCTATTACTTTATAATTTCTTAATTCAATATATCCTTCTACTTGTGGCTTACTTATCTCTATTCTTATATTTTTTTGATAATCTGAGTATGTTACTTCTAATTCACCAGCACTGTTTTTTTCTGTATCTTTAGTTATTTTACCTATAAGGTTATTATTATTATCAAATATATTTATATAACCATTTTCACCTAAAATCTTTTTAAATAAATCTTCTTTTATTGCTAATTGCTTAAAATATATTTTATCTGTTGTTCCCTCATTTTGTCCTAAATTTATTATTGGAGTATTTGTGTTAATATTTATTGTATTATTAGCATCTTTATTATTTATATTAATTTTATAATATAAATTATAAGTTGTTTCATTATAATTATCATATAGGAAACCTTTATTTATTTGGTCATTACAGTATATCTCTGCTGAAATATTACTTCCTACCTGTTTATTAATTATATAATCTTTTTTATCATTATTTTGTATTATAGTTTCAGAACCATATGTAGTTATTTGCGAACTTACATCTGATGAAACATTTATTTCGCTTTTTAATAATTCATTAATTGGTTTATTATATACATAAGTAATTAAATATTCATCTTTATCTGCTATAAAACTAATTTCGCTATTTTCATTTGCATTATTTTGTACTTGTATTAATAATTGTTTTGATTCTGCATTATATGAATAATTATTATTTCCAAAATTAACTCCATATGTATCTCCATTAGTTGCTTTTGTAGAATTTGCAGAAACTCTTACTTCTTCTGGTAGATAGTCTCCAATTTGTGGTACATTAACTGCAATTTTTGTTTCTTTAATAGGATTTTTTCTATCTTTTGGACTTAAGTTTATTTTTTGACCTAATAATGTTTTTTCTCCATTTGCAATAAAGCTAATTAATTCTCCTGATAGATTAAATTCTGTATTTAAATTCCATTTAAGTTTTAAATTTAATTCCTTTTTTATATTAATTTCTCTACCATTATTGTTTATATATGTTGCTTGAAATAAGACAGTAGTTTCCTTTTCTATATCTTCTAATTTCATTTTATCTTTTATTGGCATTTCTATTGGAATTTGGATATTGCTTATACCATTAATATCTTTAAAAGTTATAATATTATCAGTAATCCCAATTATATCAACATTATTTGAATTGTTTAAATTAAAATTTGGATTTTGTATTTGTACTTTTACATTTGTTAAATAGCCTTTTTGGACTTCAAAATTAAAATTAATTAATGCATTATTAGTAACAGTGATATTACGTGTATTAACATCACCTTCTGTAAAAAAAGTATCAAATTTTACATTGCTGTTATTTGTATTGTTATTTTGTTTATTAAACTCATCATTAGTAGCATATGCCTTAACAGGTATTACTAATACTTCTGCCAATATTATTAATAATAAAATTAAAAATGCTATTACCTTATTAGATATTATTCTTTTCAACACGCTTTACTCTCCTTATATCCATTTTTACCTTTTATTATTTTACAAATTTATTTTTGTCTAGTAAATAGCTGTATTTAGGTATGTTTTTTATGTCTTTACGGATGTTATTTTTGGCGCTTTTATTATTTTTTTATTACATTTTTGTTTATTTTTTTAGCATTAAATTATTTTAAAATTTTAATCCTAAAAGCCGGATTTTCCGTAGGTTTGTAGCTTTCTAATATATTTTAAGAGGATGTCCTAAACTAGGTCATCCTCTTTTAAATTTTATTATTTTAATAAAACTTTTTTCTTAATAACATATATACCTGTAACTAATAGTCCAAGTGCAACAATTAAAACAATAATTAATGTAACTTGTCTATTTTGTCCAAATGGTACTATAAAGTGAACTTCTTCTGATACTGCTGTATCAACTTCAAACCATGTTGTAGGATCCATTGGATTTGCATTACCTGGTGTTTCTGTAACTAATGTTGTAATTGTTGGACCACCAGATCCGTTTTCTCCATTATCACCTATTACTTCTCCAGTTGTAGCATCTCTTGTTGATTCATAATATGGTCTTCTACCATTATCAATTGTTAATTGTATAATTTCTGCAACATTTTCTACTGGTGCATTTGTTCTTTCAAAGTCTTCGTTACTTGCAATTACTCTTGTTAATGTTAATACATTCTTTAGTTTTACTTCTCCATCAGGTGCTAATAAACCTTTAGATTTTGTAGGATCAGAATCTATTAAGCTTGTCATCTCTGATGGATAGTTGCTACCTGGGAATTGTACAACTGTATCAATATTAGTATTTATTGAGTTAAATACATCTTCTGCTAATAATTCGCTTCCACTTGTTCTATATTCTGCAGAATTTAATGCTGGTATATTTTCAATTCTTGATTTTTTAACTTCCCATACACTTGCATCTGCAGGTTTTGTCGTACCTGTTGCATCTTCTGGTATTGCTGAATTTTCATTAATTATAAGTTCACCATTTGCTTTAGTTAATGTTTCATCATAATAGAATATATTTGGTATATAATCTATTATTTTATTTACATTTATTTTATTTAATTTACTATCATCAGGTTTAATACCTTTTTCGTAGTAATCTAAATCATTATAATCTATTTCACTATCATTTATAATTTTAAATGTATAGCTTACTTGTGCTGTTGCACCATATAATAAGTTTTCATCAACTGTACCTTCTATTATACCTCTTGTTACTAATTCTCTATTATTATTATATTTATTTTCATTCCATGTTAATTCTGGAGCTGTATCTGATGCGTTAAATATAGTACTTCCATCTGTAGCTGATAATTTAACTAAATCCACATTCTTTTGTAATATTACTTTTGTTCTTGGTCTTTCTATAATACCAAAGTCAACATTTGTTACATTATATTCTTGATTTTCATCGCCAGTATATTCAATTTCCATATACATTGTTGCAGTATCTGCAAACATATGTGTTTTATCAGCTAATTCAGCAAGATTGCTTGAATCTTTGTTTTGATCTAATACAACTGCATTACTATATTGTAATGTTCTACTGTATGAATTTACTTCTTCTCTTCTGTCTTGATTATCTGTAGCATCATTGCTTCTAGGTGAAGTTTCTGCATACCAGTAATTATTTTCACCTTCATAATTTTCTCTAGTATATAATGTAGATTTAAAATCTTGACCAGTATACATTTCTCCTGTATTTGCTTGATCTGCTACTAAACATTCATTATCACCATAAGTAAATCTTAAAATGTAATCTCCTGGGATATATCCTGTAATTGTGTATTCTCCGTTAGCATTTGTACGTACACTTACATCTGATATGTGATTTCCATCTGCTCCCACATTATCATCACTTGGATAATAATTATTTACATCATCATCATTATCTCCGATTTCAATTAATTCAACATTTACTTCGTTTACTTTAAATTCATCATCTTGATATTCCCCATCACCAATTCTTTCATTTTCTTGTAATTTTTCAGCTAATGGTGAATCTTCAAATACTACACCACTTATAGTTCTTGGTTCTCCTGGTATAAGTCTTAATGGTGGAGCTGAGTCAGCATCATCTTCGAATACTGCTCTACTTCTTGATGTTTTTTCTTTTCCAGATAAGTTTTGATATTCATCTGTTTTAATTTCATCTAAGAAGTCTTGAACTGTTGAGCTAACTGGATCCATGTTATCTGGTACAGAGTCTACATCTAATAATCCTGCAACTTCACCAGCATTTGTTATTTTCTTGCCATTCTTATCATATCTATCATTTGTATATGTATTTCTATATGCAGCAATCTCTGCTAAATTCTCTTCTGTCGTCATGTTTTCTGTTTCAGCTAATTGCTCAATTGTTTCATTTGTTACTCTGAATCTTACATATACATATTTTAGGTTTGTTATACCATCATCTGCCAAATCGGTTGTATGCATTTTATTATATGTTACTCCATTTCCTGAAACTGTTCCGCTTTGAGACCAGTTTATAGCTGTATTATTTTCATCCCATGAATCAACATAAACATATGAAGAGTCATAGTAATCATTTAAATCTGTTACATAACCTGTTATTTCACCAACAGATTCATTTTGTATTTGAAGTAAATATGTTATATATATTTCTAGTCTGTCATTTCCTCTATATGATAAATCTTCTTTTCTTATCATTCTTTCATAAATTCCAACATCTGTACCTCTTACATCTACATCTAGAGGTAAATCTCCCCCTGGATAGTCATATGTATGTGTTTTTCCATTAATTCTTAATTCTACATTGTCTAAATCTTTTCTTAAGTTAAAGTCGAATTGCTCTCTTCCCTTAATACCAAAGTTAATGTTTTCCAAAGTTTCTGTTGTATCTTTACTGTTATATGTTCTACTTCCTTGACCATCTGGTCCTGTATAAGCATATATTATAAATTCTGGATTATTTACATCATCTCTGTCTGGGAAGTTGCTGTTACCATTTACATTTTCAAACTTCTTATTAAAGTTTTGTCTGTTTTCTACACCATCTGTTCCATATGATTTTCTTGTTATATCTGTTGTTGCTTGGCAATCATATGTTGTTGGTTCATAAAGTTGTCCATTATATTCGAAACTTACATAATATATACTATATATATCTAAGTTCTCAAATTCATAATATCCAGATGCATCTGTTTGTGTTTCTGCAACTCTTTGACCATCTTTATATAAATATACATTATAGTCTTCTAGATAATAATCTCCAGATTCTGTATCAAAGTAACCATTTTCTTCATTTGCTTTATCTGTTGTTTGATCATAGAATAACATTCCGGCTAATCTTAATTTTATAAATACTGGCACATCATTGTTATAAATTTCATCATCATCTGATGCATTATCAATCTTATCTCTGCCATTTACTATAAAGTAAATTGATGTATGATCTCCCATATGGAATGAAGGAGAATTATTTGCACTTGTTAAGCCTGGTAAAGAATTTTGTAATGTTATTGTTTTTTCAAAGTTACCATCATTATTTTCAGTCCATCCATTTGCATTATCAATATCTAGTCCTGTTTCTGGTTTATCTATTAAAGTATATGTGTCTCCAGGTTTGCTTGGTCCTGGTCCTATGTTGTATATTACCCATCTATACTCTACTTTATCACCATCATATACAACTGGTACACCATTATCTAATTCTTTTTCTTCATCTTTATCGTTTATATATTTAGCATAATCTGGATATGTAACATTTGTTACATAAGCATCGTTTCTTCCTGCATTTGCAACTGTTATAGTTGGCTTATCACTATCATCTACATCAAATAATGTACTATATGAGCCATCTTTTTCTCTTCTTTGTATTGATTTAATGTATTTGTAAGCTACATATTTTGGCTCTTTAAACCTTACTGGATTACTACTGTTATTACTTAGTACTTGTGGTTCTTTATTAGCATCTACAACATTTTCTAATACAACTTCAAAGTATATTGATGTATCTGAACCATAATATGATGTTGGCGTTTCAGCAGTACCTCTAAATCCTGTAAGTGATTTTGCAATTTTAATTGTTTTCTTATATACATTTTGTGTATTAGTAGAGCCTGATTCTGTCCAACCATTTGTATTGGTTTCATCTAATACCAGTCCCTTATCAGCTTTATCTGTAAATGCAACCGAAGTTCCCGGTGCACTATTACCTGGACCTATATTATAAACCACCCATTTATATTCTATTTTGTCTCCATCATATACTATAGGTCTTCCTGATTCATCTACTTCTGTATATTTACTATAATCTGGATAAATTACACTTGAAACATCAGCATCATTTCTTCCTTTGTTCTTAACAGTTACTTGAGGTATTTCTGAATCTGGTAATGTAAATAATGTTTTATATGTGCCATCATTTTGTTTTCTACTTATAGATTTTATATATTTATATTGTTTTAAAATTGGTCTTGCTGGTGGTGGTGTAAGTGTAAATGAAATTTGTCCACCTCCCATTTTTGAACCAAATATACTTAATCTTTGTTGTCCGTCACCCTCTGTCATTATTAATCTTGCTTCTACAATTCCAGATCCTGTTCCATTAACAGTAATAGTTTCAACCTCTGGAATTATTCTATTTACTTTAATATAAAAGTCTGAATTATTTGGAATGTTGTCTAATGAGATTTGTTTTTTATTTGCATCTAAAGCAACTGCATCATATGTAGAACCGCCTTTTTCTTTTACTTTAATACTTGTTACTTTAGCATCTCCTTCTTTTGCAATTCTATATGGTCCCATAATAGTTTCTGTGTCTGTATATTCATATTCTGCATCTCCTACAGATTTATTACTTAATCCACTTGCTTTTGCACTACTTGAATAACTTTCTGCAGTATTAAATATTCCTGTTGTTGTTCTATAGTCTACACCTCCTGCAGTTGCTCTTTGCCATCCTGTACCTGTTGGTGGTTCTTGATCATCATATGATCCTGTAAAGTCATCTAAATATGGTCTTAAATGATTAGCTAAACATATTACATTTACCTCGAAAAATCCATCTAATTTACCTTGAGTAACACCTGGTCCTTGAGAGCTACCAGTTACACAACCACTTTCATGTTGAATATAATATGCAATTCTTGCAATAAACCTTGCTCTTTTTACTAAATCAGAATCTGTAATTCTTGTTGTTGTTCCATTAGCTTGTCGTATAACCAAACCACTATGGCTACCATCTGAAGCAGTATATCCTGTTGAGTTATCTATATCCATAATAACTTTCGCTGTATAGCTACCATCTCCTTGATATGCATGTGTCTCATCAACACAGGCTGCAGTTACTACTCTTATAGTACTGTCAGAATCACTGGTTCCACCATACAACTTTATTGTACTTCCATGTGTAGCATAAATATCTCGTGAAAGAAAGGTATCAGTATTGTTTTCTGCCAAGAGTGCTAAAGCTTTATCTGTAACTACTGTTACTGCATTTACATTATATAAAAGATTTCCCAACAAAAAAACTATTAAAGCTAATATAATATTAATAATTATTATTTTTTTGCTTTTATTTTGCATAATACTATTTTCCTCCTCTCTTTCTTTGAATAAGTATAGCTACACTTATTAATATTGCAATTAATGCTATTACTGAAATTGCAATATAAACTCCACCTGTTTTTATTCCTATAAGTAATTGTGCACTCGCTTTATCGGTATTTATATTTGTAACATTATCTTCATTAGTATTTTCTGTTACATCAACTTTATTGTTTATTGTTTTTGCTGTACCGTCACTATCTACAGTTGTTTTTAATTTTAATTTAATTTGTTTACTTTCTCCTGCTTTTATTGGATTATTACTTAATTCACTGTTTATTAGTGCCTCTCCTTCGATACTCCAATTACCATCTTTATCTGCTAATTCTCCCTCTGAAGGAATATCTCTAATATTAGTAATAAACTCATCCATATCTCCATTATTTTGAATATTAATAATATATTCAACTGTTATTTCTGCATTAGGCATTTCTTTTGATGCAATTTCAACCTTTCCTATTTGTTTTCCACTTAAATCATAAGTCTTAGTTGATTTATTAGTTTCTACTGTAACCTCTCCTAAAGTTTTTGTAATAACTAATTCGTGTTTTCCATATCTTATAAGACCTGCATCAATATTAGTAATATCATTGTTAGATACGGTTATAGTCTCAGTTGCTGCAACTTCTTTTTGTTCTCCATTTTCTAAAACATTTGATTTTATAAAATCTGAATCTTTATTTGAACTTACACCATCTTTTTGATATGTACTTAATCCGTAAGTTTTTTTATCATACTCTAACAAAATTCTATAACTTCCGTTTTCTACATTAGAAAATGTATATGTTCCATTAGAAGTACTTGTAGCATTTTTTAATTCAACTCCATTAGAATTTAGTAATCTTAATTTAACTCCTGATACTGCACCTTCATTATCATCTTTTATACCATCTTTATCTTCATCTAACCAAACCTTACCACTAATGCTATATGTATCTTTTTCACTTGGAGTATTTGGATCTTCAGGATTGCTTGGTTCATCTGGATCAGATGGATTATCTGGATTATCCGGATCTTCTGGTTCAGATGGATTATCTGGTTCATCAGGATCAGTTGGTTCTTCTGGATCAGTTGGTTCTTCTGGATCAGTTGGCTCTTCTGGATCTACAAAATCAATTTCTCTATATATATTATGTTTTAAAGTATTAGAACTTTTCATGCTATCCAAGTTTGTTGCAGTTGCAGAAATATAATTTTCTATCTCTCCTTCTTGTCCTCTATAAACATAAACTGTTGTATCAATAACTATTGTTAAACTTTCATTTACACCAAGATCTGTGAAGAATGAGAAACTATTATCATAGTCAAAATCAACATCTACTTTTTGTCCATTTTTTTCGTAATATACACTGTTAATTTCAGCCATAATTGGAACATTATCTGATAAACTTATATTTTGACTAAATTGACCAATGTTTTTAATTGTTGCTGTATAAATTAAGTTATCACCATCTTTTAACTCAGTGTCAGCTGATATATTTGAAGTTAGGTTCATTTCCAAATCTGAAAAATATTTATTTACTTTATATTCAGTTTGGTTAGAAATATAATTTTCATCGCCATAATCAGCTATTGCATAAGTATAGAATGTTGTATCTTGATCTACAGTTTTTAATGTTCCATAAATTGATACAGATATTGTTTCTGAAGGATCTAATTCTGTAATTGTATATGATAATGTTTGATTTTCCATTTTCATATCTACAATTTTTTCTGTTGTTTCTTCATCACCTGAATTTATACTTACACCATCTATAGTTGTATTTAGATAATTTCCAAAGTATTGATTTAATTTAATATTATTTAATTTATCGTCAGTTAAATTTGTTATTTTTGCAACTACATATGCTGGTCCGCCTTCTCTTACCTCATCTGGATAACCAATTGTAACACCTGGATCTGATACTATTTTTAATTTTGCATCAACAACACTATTTTCTATAGAAGATAGATTTTTTGTTTCAATGTTATCACCTGAAACAGAAATATCTGCTTTAGTTGTACTATCATCTCCATCTTTTTTAACTACAACTTGATAACTTACTTCTTTTGTTTCTCCTGCTTTCAATTCACCAACATTTAGTTCTTCCTGTTCTTTGTCAGGATTTTCTTTAAAAATATGATTAGATTGAACTTCGTCTATTTGTTCAATTGTCCATTCATAAAATACTGCATTTGTATTTTTAGCTGTAACTTTAACATTATTAATTGTTGAATTTGTAGTATTAGTTAATTTAACTATATATTTAAGAATTTGTTCATCATATACAACTTGTCCTTCTTCTAATGACTGATTACCTTGCATAACAGAAATTTCTGTTTTTATTTCTCCATCTTCTACAGTAGAAACTTCTGGAGTAGTTTCTCCCATTACAGCATCTTCTGTACTTAATTTTGCTCCTGACCATGCATTTACATTAACATTTTCATTTTGTCCTGCTGTTATAAATGCTACATATCCATCTTTTGAATAACTTACATTTTCAGGAATCTTTAAGTTGTAAGATAATGTAATTAAATCTCCTTGTTTTAATGTAGAATCTTTAAATTTAATTCTAAATAAATCTGTATTTTTTGTTCTTGTTGTACTCCAGTTTTCATTGTCTTCAGAAAATTCTATTGTTGCATCATTTCTGTTAATTTCAATATTTCCAGTTATGTTTGCAGAATAATTTGATTCAATTGTATTATCACCTAAAGTATATTGTTTATCTTTTAGTGGAATAACACCTGTTATTTCAAAATTATTTACATCACTACTATAGTTATTAACTATATTTTCTTCTACATGAACAACTTGTTCTTCACTTCTAGCTTGTATTTCATGTTCTGGTATCTCTTTTGTATTTCCTTCTGTTCCATCTACATTTGTTGACATTATAAGTCCATATGGAGCAGTTATTTTTATTTTTGCTACTTGTTTTCCTTCATCTTCATATTTAATAGCTTTTTCATTACTATAATTATATGTAAGATCTACTTCTCTTGTAGTTGTTGTTCTATTTATTTTAACATTTGCATCTACAACTATTTGTGGATTAGCTGTTATATCATTATTTGCTAAATATGTTTGTTGGTTACCACTTAAATCTATATATAATGTTTTTGTTCCGTCAGAATTTGTTGTAACTCTTTTATTTGCAATTGATAATCCATTTTCAAATGAAATTCCTACCGAATTTATAGTAATGTTTTCAAATTCACTTGGAAATGTTAATGATAATCTTGGATTTTGATATAAATCGTAATCCATACTATTTGTTAATAAGTTTAATTTAATATTCATATTAACATTGTTATCTAATGTGGAAAATTCTGTTTTACTTACTTCCATTGTAGATTTTGTAACTGTATCATATAAATCAATATCTTTATTTACAGTATCTGTTACTGCAATATTTTTATTATCAAAACTTATTCTATATTTATTTATTGCTTTTAATGTATCTGTTGAAATATTACGATTTTTTATTATTTTTTTATTACTATTAATATTAATTGTTCCTATTTGCTCTGGATTTTGAATTAAAATTCTAATTCTATTAACTCCATCATATTTAATTGTAATATTACCATTATCATCAGTTTTTGATTCACTATTAAGTTTAGCAATAATTTCATTTGTATCTGCATTTATAATACTTAATGTTCCTTTTTCACCAAGTATTGTATTTAATTCTTCTTTATTAATTGTTGTATTTTTATATTCTGTCATTGTAGAAGCATTTAATTTAACATTATCTCCTAAGAATGTTTCTCCATTTTCTACAAATTCTATATCACTTCCAGGAATAATAAATTGTATTTGAGCTGATAAATTAACTTTATAAGGCATTTCATAATTTGAATTATATAAATAACCTTTACTTATTTTAGAATCTGTATTTATTTTTAGCTTAGTTGTTACATTATTTTTTTCTTTCTCTAATTCTTGAGAATTACTTAATATAACTTCATCTAAAGTATATGCTTTAAGTCTTAAGTTTGACTCTAAAGTTGTATTTACTTTATCTAATTTAAATTCCTTATTATAAGTATAAATTACAGTATAATCTAAGTTTCCTGTTATTGATGATACTTTATTCTCTTCATTTATAGAATTTGTTTTAGCTATATTAACCCTTTTATTTTCTGAATCATAAATATATTGATCTTCACTTAGTTCTTTTCCGTTTTCTATAACTTTAACTTCAGCAGGAATTTCGCCTTTTACTTCTGGAACATTAATTTCTAAATTAGTATATTCCATTGGTAATGTAGTATTATTCATTGTGCTTTTATAATTTGCTATTAATACTGATTTTCCAGATATTTCTGAATAATTACTAATACTACTTTCTAATTTTCCTTCTATAGTAGATGTCCAACCTACATTTAATGAAATACTTCCATTTATTTCTTTATCTGTATCATCTGAACTAGTATAAGTAGATGTTAATAAGATATCTGTATTTTTAGAGAAATCATCAATGCTAATTTCGTCTTCATTTTTATATCTTATAGTTACTGGAATTGTAGTATTTTCCATTATTTGATTTAACTCTATACTATTTTCAGCTTCATTAACATTTTTTACTAATTGATTTTCTTTTAATTTTTCAAAATCAATTTGGAAATTAGGATAATTAAATGTAATTTTAGTATTTTGCATTACACCTTCTTCCAATTTAATATCTAATGTTAATTCATTTTCATCCTTTGTATCTGCTATAACATTATGTGTTTTAGTATCTCCATTTGCAAAATATGCATCAAAAGAAACCTTTTTATCACTAGTTGCTATTTTTTGATTTTCATAATTAATTGCTACTGCAACTGCTTCTGATAAAAAAGTTCCATAACTAGACAAAATTAGAGCTACTAATACCAATGACGTTATTAGTTTTTGTCTTATTATTCCCCTTTGTTCCTTCATAGAAAAAACCTCCTGCATGAATATATTTATAACTATATAAAACTATAGCAGTGTTTTTATTTCCCTTCAATATATATAAAAACGCCAAAAATACAAAAATTCACATAATGCACTACGGAAGTTACATTTGGGGAATTTTATTACATTTTGTTTAAGTTTTTATTTACTTTTTAGTCGCATTTTGTACTTTTCCTTACGCATATAGGTTTTCGTGGATTATTATAAAGCACAAAAAAACTAAGTACTGTATTGTACTTAGTTTTTTTAATATTTTAAATTATAAATATTTTGCCGGGTTTACTCTTACTCCATTAATTCTTATTTCAAAATGAAGATGTGCTCCTCCTTTTGGATTACTTGGTGTTGGTCTTGGTTGAACATTTCCTGTATTTCCTACATTCATAATTTGTTGTCCCTGTTTTACTTTTTGACCCACACTTACTTTTCTACTTCCTGGTTTTCCGTGTGCATATAATGTTATTGCTCCATCATCATGTAAAATTGCTATATATTCTCCATAACTTCTATAACTTCCAATTTTATTTCCATTTGAATCATAATTTGGAATATCTCCTGTTAAAGTTTCTGATATTACTACTGTTCCACTTTTTGCTGCAACTACTGGCTTACCATAGTTACCTCCAAAATCCACTCCACCATGTCCTGAATATCCATAAAATCCGCATGTTATATTTGCTTTACTTAATCCAGGTATTGGGCAAATATATCCATAACTACTTGAACTTCCAGAACTTCCTGAGCCACTTGAACTACCAGAACCTCCAGATGGTGTGCTAGGTTTATATGAATTTGCTATCTCCTCAAGTCTTTTATCTATTGCAGCTTTATCTTTTTCAAATTGAGCAATGTCTTCTTGTAATTGTTTTGCTTCTCCACTTAATTCATCTATGTAACTTTCTTTTTCTTTTTTGGCTGAATTTAATTCCTTTGTTTTTTGTTCTTTTTCTCCTTTTAAATTCTCTACTTCTTTTTTATCATCTTCCAATTGTTTTTTTGTATCTTCTATCTCTTGTTTTTCTTTTTGCATTTGTTCTAATAAGTCTAAATCATAAGAAGTTAATTCTGTTATCAAATAATAGTTTGATATAAAATCTACCAAACTATCAGATGATAATAACACATCTAAGTATGAAACCGTTCCGGCTTCATATATTGTAACTAGACGTTCGTCTAATAAATCCGAATTTTCATTATATTCTTTTTGTTTTTCTTTCAGTTTCTTTTCATTTTCATTTATTGAATTATTTAAATCATCTAACTTATCATTTAATGTATCTATTGAGCCTTGATATTCATCAATTTCATCCTGTAATTTATCTACTTCATTTTCTGCATCGTTTTTATCATTGTTTACATCTTTTAAATTATCTTTCGCTTGATTTATTTTATTTTGTAAATCTGTTGAATCCTTTTTTGAAACAGCAAATGCTATATTTGTAATTATTATGGTTATTGTTATAAAAAGTATAAATGTTCTCTTTAACATTTTTTTCATAATAAACCTCCAATATTCTTTTGTATTTTATGCTTATTATACTAAAAATGTGAATCTCATTTTTTTATTGCAACTAGTAATTCATTATCTTGTATTGTATATTTTTGACCATTGTATGTATACTCTTCTCCTGTTTTATATACTAAATATCCTGTATTCATAAGTTTTTGAGCTATTAATTGCAAAAAAAGTATAGAGTCTTCTTCTGATAAATTTAGTTTCATTCTAACCTCATAAAAAGAAAATCTAATGATTTCCTTATTCTGTGCTAATTTTGAATTTAAATAATTATCAACAAATTCTAATGTCATTCTTTTTCACCCTATCCTTTTGCCATAATATTATCACAACTTTCGATTATTGTAAATCTATTTATTTTACTATTGTGTTTTTAAATAAATATTTATATAATTATACTGATAAAAAATAATAAGAGGTAGCTTATGAGAAAAATTGAATTTAGTGAACTAAAGCTAAAAAATGATTATTCAGAAGAAGATTTTTATAATGTATATTTGCATAATATAGAAACTAGCCATAAAAAAGATAATTTAATAGAAGAACCTATTAAAAAATATGAGGTTTGTCAACTAAATATTTTAGGTGGAAAGATTATTGCAATTGATAAAACTTATATTGACAATCCCAATACTGATTTACAAGAACTTTATTATGATTATACAATAGCAAAAGAAATTGCAAATTATCTTTCTGATATTCAAGATGGTATTCTTGCCGAACAAGAAGAATTTGTAGAATTATATAAGGATGAAAGACTTCAAAAGGATGAATTAATAAAAGAATTACAGTTAAAAGATAGTTCCATTTTTGAAGAACAGCAAAAAGAATATAATATTCTTATTAATTCTTCTTTGTATTCAGAATATCAAAAATTACTTAAAGAAAATGCCGAATTAAAAAACGAAAATAAAAATTTACTTTTAAACGAAAAACATAAAGGTTTTTTCGCAAGGTTAGCTGATAAATTTAGAAATAAAAAATTAACAATATCGAATGGAGAATAAAATGATAGATGAAATAATAAATAAAGCCAAAACAGAGAACAAATCAGTATATATATTTGCACATAAATATCCTGATGGTGATGCAGTTACATCTTCAACTGCTTTAGCAGAATATTTTAAATCACAAGGTATTGATGCTAAATATGTTGTATCTTCACAAGTAAGACTTTTTCAAAACATAGTTGGGGAAATTCCAACAACTTCTGATATACCTTCTGGAAATATTTCATTAATAGTAGATACAAGTACTTTGTCATATGCTGAAAATGATTTATTTAAAAGTTCCTCTCCAGAGGATACATATGTCATAGATCACCATAAAAAGGATGAAGATACACCTTGTATAGAAGACGAATTAAATCTTCCAAAAGAAAATGTTATTAGAGAGCCTGGTTCAAGCTCTACTTGTGAAATTTTAGTTTCAGAATTTAATCGTGAAAATGTAAAACCTGAAATAGCAAATAGACTTACATTAGGTCTTTTATCAGACACTGCTAAATTAAAATTTATTAAACCACATACTTTAGATAATTTAGCTAAATTAATAGAAATGGGCGCAGATTATAAACAAATTTCTTCTATAAGTAATAGGAAAAGTAAATTAAAAGATGAGGTTGCAATAGCTAAAGTACTTTTACGTACTAAAAAGGTGCAAATTGGAGATTCTTTTGGCCTTGTACTTTCTATTAGCAATGATTCAGCACAAAATTTACTTTCGCGTTATGGAATACGTAATCCTCAAAAAAAGATTTTTAAGATGGCAGATATAGAAGGATGTTGTCTTACTTGTATGGTTGCTGAAAATGAAAAAAACTCATATGCATTTGAACTTAGAAATTCTTCAACATATGGTAATTTAAATGTATTTGATCTTGCTTCACAATACAAAGGTGGTGGACATTTTGGTGCTTCTGGCTTTACTTTAACTAGTGATAGTCTATCTTTAGAAGATGCAACTTCTGAAGTTATTCATACAGCTCAAGATATGTATTCTAAAGATTCTGGTTTTACAGATCTTCCACAAAAATCTGAATCAAATAAAACATTGGCTAACATTTTTTCAAAAACACAAAAATTATCACATAATATTACTCCAGCTATATTAAAAGAAGTTTCTGGTTTGATTGAAGATGGAGCAGATTATGATTACTATATGTATTCTTTTAGAACATATACTGAATTTATGTTACAAAATGAATTATTAAGTAAGATTCCAGATTTTAAATTAAATGACAGATTTCCATCTATAAGAATAAAGCTTTCTGAAAGAGATGTTTCATTTTTAACTAAAAAATACAATGTTTCTGACGAACAAATTTTAGGAGGTATTACAGCTTTTTCAAACATTAATATAAAAAATGCTTCTATTTATTTGCCTGACGGCAGAGGAACTACAATTGATAGAAATGGCAATATAAAAAGAGTAACTACAGAAAATTTAGAAAGAAAAAATGGAAGATAATATTTTCTATAAACGGTTTATTGGCAGAACTATAATTGCCAGTGATATTTTCAAATTAAGAGAACAACAAAAAAGCAAGAATTTTTATTCTTGCTTTTTTGTCACTAATGAATCGAAACCTGAACATTCTAATTAAGAGTTATTTAATTTTACATACTTATTGTTTTTCATTCTTACTAATTTATTATTTTTTTAATTGTTGATAATTTTAAAAAAAGCATTTACATACGTATTAATACGTGGTATAATAATTTACAGAAAGGAGGACAATAAATGCGTAGCAAAAAGCTAATCAAATTGCTAAAGCAAAATGGTTGGCGAGAAGTATCTCAAAAAGGTTCTCATTTAAAGATGAGAAAACGGGAATCAAATTGAGATAATTCCTATACATAATAAGGAGCTTCCAATCGGAACAGCTGAAGCAATTCTTAAAAGGACAGGGCTAAAGTAATTAGCCCTTCCAAATAAAATTTTAGCTTTTTGAGGAGGATGCTTTAATTTTATAAAATTTATTAATAGGCTTATTTGCTATGCAAATTTTTCTCCTTTCTATATTATTATTAATTTGGAGGTATAATAATGAAAAATCAACTAACTGTCTTTCCAGCAATATTTACTTACGATGGTAAATGTTATAATGTTGACTTTATTGATTTAAATGGATGTTCAACTTTTGGGGGCAGTATTCAAAATGCTTATTTAATGGCTCAGGATGCTATGGGACTATATTTAGATGATTTAACTAATTTTCCTAAACCAACATTAGATTTTTCAAACATTACTTTAGAAAAAAATCAATTTATTTCATTGGTAAGCATTGATATGGATGAATATCGTAAAAAATTTAATAACAAAGCTATTAAAAAGACATTAACTATACCAGAATGGTTAAATCATTTAGCTGAAAAAAATAATATTAATTTTTCACAAGTATTGCAAGAAGCTTTAAAAGAAAGATTAGGTATTGACTAATTTTTCTTAAAAGCATATAATATATATTAATAAAAAATCGCATTTATTGTCCTAAAAGGAGAGAAACTAGATTAGTTTTTAAGACTGGTCTAGTTTTTTTAGTAACATAAAAAAATTCCACTGAAAAATTAAATAATTTACTAAAATCTTGACACACTTTTTGACACACTAACCTATTAAAAATGTTTAAAATATTTAATAAATATATAAGCAATAAGAAAAGTGGCTTCGCCACATGTACAGATTGCTTCGCAATCGAACTATCATATGTAACTTAAACTTGTTGTATAGGAAAAATCTGGCGATTTTTCCTATACAATAAAAAAGTAGGCATTTCAAAGAATTGCCTACTTTTAGTTTGGTGCACCACCAGGGAGTCGAACCCTGGACCTTCTGATTAAGAGTCAGCTGCTCTACCAGCTGAGCTAGTGGTGCATTAAGTTACTTAAATAGTATAATACTGTAATTCGCTTTTTGTCAATACTTTAACAATAAAAAAGCTCCCTTAATTTTATTTAAAGGAGTTTTTTATCATTATTTTCTTATTAATTTAAGCTTTTGGCTCTTCTGTTTTAACTTCATTCTTTGTTGGTTCTTCACCTTCGCTTGGTTTATTGTCTGCCGGTTTTTTATTATCTTCTTTTTCGTCATCTTTATTATCTGTAGAAGGTTTAGTTGGTTTTTTATTTTCTTCTTTATCTTTATTAGTATCTTTGTTCTCTTCTTTCTTATTTTTAGTTCCCTTTTTTATAATTGTTTCCATAGCGCTGTATTTATCTTTAGAAAGTAATGTTCTAGAAACAACTTTTCCGTTATAATAAACAACTTTATACGCTTCACTATAAGTTCCTTTATGTCCTTTTTGAACTACTTTTTCCTTTCCTGCAGCTAGAGTACTGTCTTCTTCATAAACTGTTTTTGTTGGAATGCTTCCAGTAATTTTTGTTTCTATTTTTACATCATATTCCTTTTCTTCTTTCATTCCATAAATAGATACTTTAGCCACTCCACCACTTACAGAACTTTCTATTTTTATAGGATATTTTCTAGTATTTTTAAATTTAAAATCTATTGAACCATATACAACTGTAGCATCTCTTCCAGCTGTTACATATGATGGAACAAAACGGTGATTTGTTCTACTTACAATATCTAAATTTGCAAAAATAACTGCGTTATATAATGTAGATGAAACTTGGCAAATTCCTCCACCTATTCCATCAACAACTTTTCCTCCAGCATAGATTGGAGCTTCCTTGTATCCAGCAGCAATTGTTCTTTCTCCTACAACTTTGTTATATGAAAATGTTTCTCCTGGCATTAAAACTGTTCCATCAATTTTATTTGATGCAAGTCTTAAGTTTGTTGTTCTATCTTTATTAGAAGAATTATAATATGTTTTATATGTTCCCAACAAATCCGGAAATCCTTCAGATCCTATTTCATCTGTAGTAATATCTGGTTTTGTAATTTTTAATGGGATTACATATTCTTCTTTATTTTCTTCTAATAATTTTTTAGCTTCTTCCATAGAAATATCAAAATCTATTCCATCCACATGTGGATATAATGTAAACGGATCTTTTGTATAATATGCATCTTTTGGTTCAGTATGTACTTCAGAATAAACTTTGTCTAAATCTATTGGTTCTGGTTCCTTTTCTTCTGTTGATAAATCTATTTCTTTTTCACTAGTATCCACATTTTTTATTTCATTTTCCACTTCTTCTTTAACAATATCTGGATTTATTCTAATTCCTTTTTCTCCTCTTGTAATTACTAATTCTTTTTCATCTTTATCAACATAGTAACTACTTTCCTTAACAGCACCAGGAATTTTTCCATTAATACTTTCAATTTGATTTTCTAGTTCTTCTTGATCATAATTATAAACTATGTCGCTATTATTTTTTTGGAAAAATGTTTTTAGCACATTAAAATTGTTTACAACTACATTACTATCCCTACCAATTTGAAATGCTTTTTCTATTGATTCATCTATATTGTAATCTAGTTTTAATTGTTCAAAACTAATATTTCCTGAAAAATCTTTATCTTCTTCTGTTTTTACATTAGTTTTTATTTTTAAATCTTCCGTTTTCTTAGTTTCAGTTTTTTGCTCCAACAAAGCTTTTGCTTCAGCTTTGGTCTTTCCAGAAACATCTACGTTACCAATTGATATTCCTTGCGCAATTTTGTCACTATTCATATTTGCTAAGCCAAATACTGTACTGCAAATTGCTAAAATTAATAGTATAATTATAATTGCAATTATTACTACTTTTTTCTTGCTAGATTTTTTAGGAATATCTTTTGATTCCTTTTCTTCTATCTTATTTTTTTCCTCTTTAAGTTTTAACATATTATACTCCCCTTAATAATAATATATATATACAGATATACCACAATATAACTTTATTTTCAATATTTATTTCGTCAATAGTAGACTTTTTTTTTATAGTTCTATATAATCTAATTGAGGTAGATTATATGTTAGGAAAATATTTAAAACACATGCGAGAAAGCAGAAAATTAACAAAGAAAAAAATAGCAAAAGCTTTAAAAATTGATCCAGGATACTTAACACATATAGAAAAAGCTGAAAGGACTCCAAGTCTTAAACTTTTATTAGATTTATGTGATTATCTTGATGTTCCTTACCAAAATGTTCTTTCTGTTTTAGGAAGAGAATTAAATAAAGATCAAGAAAAATACAATTACTTAAAATACAAATCTGATGATCGAATTTTATTGGTAGATGATATTAATGATTTACATTTTATGAAATGTCCTTCTGGATTAACTTCAGCATCTTTTGGATTGCTTATAACAGATGATTCAATGAATCAAACTTTTGATAAAGACACATATGTTTTTGTAGATATTGGTACACCAATTGATTTTGACGATGTTGGTCTATTTTATTTTAATGGTAAAATTTTAATAAGAAGACTCTTCTTATATCATGGTAAATATCTATTTTTACATGCAGATAATCCTAAATACGAAAGTATAAAAATTACAGATAAAGATAAATTTTATATAATAGGAAAAATTATACAATAAATTTACATTTTTTTGTAAAAAACTATTGAATATTGTAAAACTTAATAATATAATAGTTGTGATAATCAAAAGATAAATGAGGAGAAATGCGATATGGAATTAGTTAAAAATATTTTCTTTAATACAGATAAATTAATAGAAAATTCTGTTGTAAAGATTTCGTATACAGGTAAGTTTTTCCAAGATGGTTCAAATACAGATTTATATATCCATTATGGATTTGGTTTATTATGGGAAAATGTTAATGAAATAAAAATGGAAAAAACAGACTTGGGATATCAAGCTTTAATATATTTAGACGGACATGATTCATTAAATTTCTGTTTTAAAAATTCTAATAATGAATGGGATAATAATGGTGGTAAAAATTATATTTTTGAACTTGCACCTTTACCAAAAGATTTAATTGTTGTTAAAGAAGCAAGTTTAGCAAAACCACATAAATTACGTAAAACATATTTTTATTGGAAAAAAATTAAATATTCAGTAATTGCTGCCATAAAATATTTACCAAAATTATTTGCATTTAATACTGGCACATCTACTGTAGAAGAAGATAACTCTATAAAATAATTTTAGCACCATGATTATACATGGTGCTTTAAAAATAGTTAATACCAATTTTTATAAAATAAAATTCCTTCTTTTGAGGCGACTTGCAAGTCGTCTTTTTATTATTGTATAGTAAAAATCTCCAAATCTTTACTATACAACAAAGTTAAGTTGCCAATATTTGTGCGATTGCGAAGCAATCTGCACATGTGATAAAGCCATTTTTCTTATAAAAAACTTTATTTCTAGTAATTATATATCCCAGCCTCCATTTATAGAAATAACTTGGCCTGTTGTATACTCATCATTTATTAGCCATTGCACACATCTAGTAACATCTGCAGTCTTTCCAATTTTTTCTAATGGAATCTCTTCCTTAATACTATTTATTTCATCTTCAGAAAATCTTGCATTCATTCCTGTATCTATAATACCTGGTGCAATTGCATTTACTCTAATATTCGAAGGGCCTAATTCTTTTGCCAAACTCTTTGTAAGTCCTATAACTCCAGCTTTTGATGTAGAATATGCAACTTCCATTGAAGCACCTATTACTCCCCAAATAGAAGAAATATTAATGATGCAACCACTTTTATTTTGAATCATATTTCTTACAACTTCTTGTGATACTATAAATGCTGATTTTAAATTAATATTAATTATATTATCCCAATCATCATCTGTTATATCATTAAACAATTTATATTGTGATATCCCAGCATTATTAATTAATACGTCAATCTTTTTATATTTATTTAGTACTTCTTCTATCATTTTTTTGACTTCGTCTCTTTTTGAAACATCTGCCTTAATTATTTCTATATTAATATTTTCTTTTTTTAGCTTTAATTGCATTTCTTTTGCTTGTTCCTCAGATTTATTATAATTAGCGATTATAATATTATCAGGATTCTTAGCCAATGTTTCAGCTATATCTCTGCCTATTCCTCTGGCTGCACCTGTTATCAATATTACTTTATTCACATCTTCACCTTCTTCAATTAATTTTAACTAGTAACAATAATATTTGTACTAACTTTATCAATTTTCTTTGGATGACCGTAAATTTATGTACAACTACTTGAACGAAACAATTTTTATACAAACTTTCCTTTTGTATAAAACAAAAACCTAGACAATCTTCTGAAAGCCTAGGTTTAAGTATATGGAGCCACTTGTCCGACTTGAACGGACGACCTACTGATTACAAGTCAGTTGCTCTACCAACTGAGCTAAAGTGGCATTTGTCGTTATGGTGACCCGTACGGGAATCGAACCCATGTCTCCGCCGTGAAAGGGCGATGTCTTAACCGCTTGACCAACGGGCCATAAATATAAATGAATACTAAATTTAATTTAGTATTCATTTGGTGAGCTATCCGCGACTCGAACGCGGGACAACTTGATTAAAAGTCAAGTGCTCTACCACCTGAGCTAATAGCCCATATTGCACTGCATCCGCAGTGCTCTTATATATTACTATGTTTTTTTTCATTTGTCAACACATTTTTTAATTTTTTTTAAAATTTTTTATAATTTTTAATATATAGAAAATAATTAGCTGTTTTTTACTTGTTTAACTCTTTTAATAATTCTTCTACATCTATACCATGTACCATACATGCTTCTTCTAAAGTTTCTTCTCTTGATGCAGGACAACCTAAGCAGTGCATTCCTACACTTAATAATAATTCTGCTTTTTCTGGATTTGTATCTAATAATTCTCCGATTTTAGTTGTTTTCTCTATATTCATTTTCTTCCCTCCTAAATTTTTGTGAAATTATTTTATCACATTTTCTTTAAAAAGTATAGACATTCCAAATAATTTATAGTAGAATGCAAAATATGGTAGGTGATTTGTATTAATCAATTAATCAATTTATTTTTTATTTCATTTATTATTAACTTTTTTATTACTTTTTATTCTATTTATTCAGTTTTTTCTTTTATATTAACTCAAGATATCCAAGGACATAAACTAAAAAAGAAACTTGAAAATTAGCAATGGAGGTTTTATGTCAAAAAAACTAATTTTTTTCATTTTTTGTATTTCTTTATTATTAATTTTTTTTAATGTAATAATTTTTTATCCAATTTTCACTTCAAATAATATTGTAATTTCATTTGTGGTTAATCCTTTTAATATTAGTACTAAATACCCTAGTTTTTGGTTATATTTTAAAATTATATATGTTGTATTATGTGTTATATCAAGTTTTACTGTTTCCTTTTTAATTGTTTCTTGTTTTAGCACACCTGTTAAAAATACAAAAACAATAATTACTAGTAATCCAAACGGATTATATTTGTTAATTGGTCATAATATTAACGAAAATCATGATGTATGTATTCCAGAAAAATCTCTTTATCAAAACATTTTAATTACTGGTACAATTGGTAGTGGTAAAACAAGTTCTGCAATTTATCCCTTTTCAAAACAACTTATAAATTACAAAAATAATTTAAATTCAGAAAAACTAGGAATTTTGTGTTTAGATGTTAAAGGTAATTTTTATAAACAAATTTATAATTATGCCAAACAATTTAATCGTTTAAAAGATTTAATTATTATCGGTTTAAATTCTAATAAAACTTATAATCCATTGGATAAGCCTAATTTAAATTCACTAGTTTTGGCAAATAGATTAAAAACAATTCTTACACTAATTTCTCCCAATAACAGTGAATCCTTTTGGCTAGATAAAGCAGAGCAAATATTATCTGAAGCTATAAAACTATGTAGATTATATAATGATAATTATGTAAATTTTATAGAAATTCACAAATTAATTAATGATAAGAAATACTATTATTCGAAAATCGAATATTTAAGAACCAATTTTATAAACAATACTTTTTCTAATGAAGAACTTTATAATTTGACTTCCTCTATTAATTTTTTTGAAAAAGAATTTTATTCCTTAGATGATAGAACAATTTCTATTTTAAAATCTGAAATAACTAGAATAACTTTGCCTTTTATTTCAAACTATAAAATATCCAAATTATTTTCTCCGCCTAAATGTAATATAACTTTTAAAGGATTTAAAGATCTTATATATTCTGGAAAAATAGTTGTTCTTTCTATGAATATTTCTGAATATACTTTACTTTCTAAAATTTTAGCAACATACATGAAATTGGATTTTCAAGCAGAAGTAATGAATAGAATTTCATCAAAATGTCAAAGACCTGTTGCTTTTATATGTGATGAATATCAAGAATATATTACTGCTTCAGACGCTAATTTTTTCTCTGAAAGTAGAGAAGCAAAATGTATTAATATTGTGGCATCACAAAGCTATTCTTCTTTGCTTAATTCTATAAAGGACGAATCAGCTTTAAAAGTTATTTTACAAAATTTAGTAAACAAAATATGGTTTAGAACTGACGATATATTTACAATTGAATGTGCACAAAAACAGCTCGGTAAAGAAGATAAAGAAAAAAAATCAAAAACAGTTTCAGAAAATGCTCAAGAAACAAACTATAATTATTTATTAAAAAAATTTAAGTCAACACGCTCTAATATTTCAGAAAGTATAAATACGTATTTTTTAAATGATTATATTTTTGACTCAAAATATTTTTCTCAAGAATTAAAAACTTTTACTTGTTTAGCTTTTTTATCTGATGGGAAATCCACTTTGCCTCCGCAAAAGTTAAAAATGTACCCATATTTTAAATGATTTCATATCTGAAAGGACGTGATATACATTAATTTTAAAGTTTTATCTATTATTTTTATTGTATTTTTTATAATATTTTTATCATCTACAACATATGCTGCAGAACCTAAAATAGTAAATAAATTAAATTCGGCTTTCGAAAATATAGAAGAATGGCTTATAAAACTTGCCACGCCAGCAGCTGCAGTTGCCGTTGGCACTGGGATCTTTATGAAAAAGTTCAGTTTTGGTGATGATGAAAGAATAAGAATAGGCAAAAAATTAATTAAAAATTCATTATTTTCATATGGTTTTATACTGGCTATAGACTTAATATTAGCTGCTATAAAATCTTTGGTTGGATAATATGGATTCTTCAAATTTAGCTTCTATAATTTCTTCTACAATAAATGATCTTATTCAAAATTTATTTTCATCTGTAGATAACAATGTTTATTCTTATATAGATGACTTAGTTTTCGTTAATGAGGATATTTTAACCAATTCTAAGTTTGAAAGTTTATTTGGTTCTTCTAGCAAAAATGGTATTTTATTAATTGCTAATTCATTAATACTAGCTTTCTTTATTTATTATTGTATTAAACTATTTTTATCTTATTATTCCACTAAACAAGTAGAACGACCCTATCAATTTATTTTTAAATTATTATTAATCTGTATAGTTGTCAATTGTTCATATTTCATATGTGAACAAATATTATATATAAATAATTTAATCAGTTCTTCATTGTGTGAAATTGGAAAAATATTTACAAATAAAGAAATTTCATTTAAAACATTAGTTTCTGAGCTAAATACCGTTATTTCCCTTGAAAATTCTTCAATTAATATTTTTTCTGTTGACGGAATATTAAAAAGTTTTTGCAGTATCGGACTTTTAAATTTAATGCTTTCTTATTCTTTACGATATATATTAATAAATGTTTTTATAATCCTTTCCCCTTTTGCCTTTCTTACTTTATCTGTTAGTTATTCTAGTTGGTTCTTTAAAAGTTGGCTACGTACATTCTTTTCTTTATTGTTTATCCAAAGTTTTGTTTCTATAATATTAATAGTAATTCTATCTTTAAAGTTTTCAGATAATATTTTATCTAAATTTATATATATTGGTGCAATATATACTTTAATCAGAGCCAATTCATATATAAGACAACTTATTGGCGGAATTTCTACCGATATAAATACAAATTTATCTACCATGAAATCTCTAATTAAAATGAGGTGATTTTTATTTTTATAATTCCTCAAAATTACGATTTTAAAAACAAATTTTTAGGCTTTTTAGATTATTCAACATTAATTTTATTAACAATTATATATGTTTTAACTTTTTTAGTTTTACATATTCTTAGTTTGAGTTTTTACTCAAAAATACTAGTTTTTATAGTAGTTAATGTTCCAATCACTTTAATATGTATAATTGGATATAATCACGAAAATATTATTTACGTCTTTTACTATATAATTAAATTTTATAAAAATAAAACAATATATTTTTATAGAAAAAAATTTTTTGACTATTAAATGTTGATTTTTGAAGATTTTTAAAATCCAAGTCAAATTTTGTCGTTTTGTATTATTGTAAAAAAAATCTTATAATGCTATAATAATGTAATTATAGGAGGAGAGTTATGAAACTAGAGCAAAACGACAAAAACTTTTTATTTTCTGAAACAAAATTGCCAGATGTATTTTTTACAGAATACATGTCTCAGGCAAGTGGTGATTATATTAAAGTTTATTTATATATCACTTTTCTTTCAAAATATAACAAGGAAGTAAAAATAAATGACCTTTCTAAATCATTAAATATACCATTTAAAACAATTCAAGAAGCTTTAGCATATTGGGAAGAACAAGAAGTTTTAATTAAGAAAAATAATGGATATATTGTTGTTGATTTGCAAGAAAAAGAATTAAATAAACTATATACACCAAGACTAACTTCTACACCAGAAGAAGCTCTTTCTAACTCTAAAAATCAATATAGAGCAAAAGCCATAGAAGATATTAATAACACATGTTTCCAAGGAATGATGTCTCCTTCTTGGTATAATGATATAGATTTATGGTTTAATAAATATGGTTTTGATGAACCTGTAATGATTGCACTATTTAGATATTGTTTAGAACGTTCTGCTTTACACAGAAATTATATTCAAGCAGTTGCAGAAGGTTGGCATAAAAATAATATAAAAACATATACCGATTTAGAAAATTATTATTCAAAACAAGAAAAATTGTCTTTAATAAAGAAGCAAATTTCTAAGAAATTAGGATTTTCTAGACCTCTTACACAATATGAAAGTGCATATATAGAAAAATGGGTAGTTGATTTTGGTTATAATATGGACATTATTGAAATTGCACTTAAGAAAACTACTTCTAAAGCTAATCCTAATTTTGATTATTTAGATAAAATGATTTCTAATTGGCATGAAAGAAATTTACATACTGCCTCAGAAATTAATGATTTTCTAGCACAAATTAAAATTCAAAACCAAAACAAAAAAATACTAGAAAAGCAAACTAATTACAAAGGATATGAGCAAAGAAATTATAGTGATCTTGATACTTTATATGCTAATAATTAAGGAGTAAAAATGTCTAATAATAATTTAAAAAACTTACTAAAAGAATATGAAATCAAAAGATTGCACGCTGAGCAATTAGCAGATGAACGTACTGAAGAACTATACTCTAAATATCCACGTTTATCTGAAATAAATAAAGAAATCGCAAATTTAGGAATCTCTGTTTCTAGGGAACTACTTCAAAAAAATGATAGTTCTTTAGTTGAAGATTTAAAAAGTAAAATTGATATTTTAAAGGAAGAAAAGAGACAAATACTAAAAGAACATAATTTAGATGGAAATTATTTATTACCTAAATATGAATGCTCTCTTTGTAATGATACAGGATATATTACAAAAAATAATAAAACAGAAATGTGTTCTTGTTTAAAACAAAAATTAATTAATATTCAATATAATAAGTCAAATATTAATAAATTAGATTATGAAAACTTTAAAAACTTTGATGAAAATATGTATTCAGATGAAATAAATGAAGAAAAATACCATTCTTCAATCTCTCCTAGAAAAAATATTTTAGTAATCAAAAAAATTGTAGATAATTTTATTAAAAACTTTGATAATCCCAAAGGGAAAAATTTACTTTTTACTGGAAGTCCTGGACTTGGAAAAACTTTTTTATCTAATTGTATTGCGAAAGAGTTAATTGATTCTGGTAAAATTGTTTTATATCAAACAGCTCCTGCAATGCTTGATAATATAGTTGATTGTAAATTTGGGAAAAATACTGTTTCTAAAGAATTTATAAATAATATCTTTGAATCTGATTTATTAATAATTGATGATTTAGGAACAGAAACAATGAATAATATTAAATTTACTGAATTATTTAATGTTATTAATACTCGTATTTTAGATAATAAAAAGACAATCATTTCAACTAATTTATCTATACAAAATCTTTTTTCTATTTATGATGAAAGAATTGTTTCTAGAATTGTTGGATATTATGATATTTGTAAATTTTTTGGTGATGATATTAGATTTAAAATAAGAAATATAAAATAGTTAAAGCCATCAACTTTCGTTGATGGCTATTCTTTAGTATTCTGCAAGATTATATATATAATCTTCTATATTCTCTTGTATTTTTTTCAAATCTTTTTCAATCGTATTTAAGGAATATCCCGTTAAATATGAAATCATTTCAGCTGGCATATCCTCTACATAGTATGCGAAAAAAACTTCTTTCCGCCTTTTGATTGTTTCTTCTTTTCGATTAATTCTCATAACCAAAAACTCCTTAAAAAAGATTTGTTCTTATATTATATCAAATTAAGCATAAATTATCAAATTTTACAATTTTTCCTATATAATAAAAAAACGGGAGGTTTCCCTCCCTGTCAGATTCAACTAAAAAAAATTATTTGACATATTTCTGGATCAGCTCTTCGTCTGATAAATCAGAGTCTGCATCATCTACGCGAATAAAAATCGCTGCAGAATCTTTGCTTCCTCTACCAATTCCCCAGGAATCGCCGAATCCCATGCCCTCATACGGAAGGCTGTCCATATCACAGACTAAGCCACCGTCTGAGGCAATTGTTTTTCCGTCTTTTTTGTATACTGCCCAACAGTCCTGAGTATACACAATTGTATTCCCATTTCTGTAAAGCAGTTCCTTGGGCTCTGAGCCGGAATCTATAACAGTGTTATTGATTCCATATTCGGAGAATTCAAGAACTCCGATTACATTCGTGTCACTTAAATATGTAACACGAAGGACATCATCATCCTTGCTTTTTATATTGGTGTATGCTATCTGTTTTATCTCAAACGGCATGTACCAATAATCTTTAGTTTCTCCATTTTCGATGGCCCAGATTCTTTCACCATCAAGTAAAACCGTATATGGAATTTCATATCCACATATCAAAGTTTTACCTTCGACGTCAAACAGGTCATCATATTCAAAAATCGGATATGCTCCTATATTTTCGACGTCATACAAATCGTAACTCTTATATACCACAGCATCATTTAACTCAAAATCCTGTGATAAATCCAGAGTTCTGAAATTTGTTACAGCAACCTTCCTATCAGGTCGTGTAGCAAACCAAAGAGTGTTGTCAGTAAGAACAAAGTTGTATCCCGGAATAAGAGCTGATTCACTCTCTTCACCAACTTTGCTCACAGTCAAAAAATCCTTAAACCGTGAGAACACATATCCATCATATTCGTAATCATATGACAGATCTGTTCCCTGGTATTTCAGGTTTTCATTTGTCTCTGTGAACTCTTCTGCATTTTTCACTTCGGCCGGATAAGCCGTTTCTGCCATTTCCTCCACTTCGACTTCATTTGTCGTTGTTTCGGGAACAACCGCAGTTTCTTCTTTTTTGTTACTGCATCCCCCGATGACCATAAGTAATAATACAACCACTACTATCGCAAAAACTCTCTTTTTCCGCATAACTTTCCCTCTCTTTTTTCTTTTCTTTAATAGTTACTTCATAAGACGTTTGTTGAATCTGACTTTTTAAGGCTTATATAATTATAACGTAATAGCCTTCTTAACATCTTATGTCAACAATAATTATACCATATTTACGCTTCTCTTGCAAATTCTCTAATTCCTATGGATACTTTATTATTGGAAAACAAACGCATACAAAAAACCGTAGCTACAAAGCTACGGCTTTTAAAAAATAATATAATTAGTTTTGTGTATATGGTAATACAGCAATATGTCTTGCTCTTTTAACTGCTAAAGTAATATCTCTTTGATGTTTAGCGCAAGCACCTGTTGCTCTTCTTGGTAATATTTTACCTTTATCATTTACAAACTTCTTTAATTGGTCTGCATTTTTATAATCTAAAACAAGATCTTTGTCTGCACATAATGGGCAAACTTTTTTTCTCATTTTTCTAAATCTTGGATTGTAATCATCATCATTTCTATTATTTCTTCTATTTTGCTTTTTGTCTGCCATCTAGTTTTACCCCCTTTCCATTAAAATGGTAAATCATCATTTGAAGTTGTCTCAAAATCTGAATCTCCACCTGTTGGCATAGATCCAAATGCGTTATCAAAACTTCCTGCAGATTCTGTATCTCTTCTTCCTTCTGCGAAATAAGCTTCTTCTGCTACAACTTCTGTTACATAATGTTTTTGTCCTTGGTCATCATCCCAAGTTCTTGTTTGAATTCTTCCTATTATTGCAACTTGTTGACCCTTTTTAAAATATTTACTACAAAATTCTCCTAATTTGCTCCATGCAACAATATTAATAAAGTCTGCTTGTCTTTCTTCTCCTTGACGTACAAATCTTCTATTAACAGCTAATGAAAATGAAGCAACTAAAGTATTATTTGTTTGTGTATATCTTACTTCTGGATCTCTTGTTAATCTACCTAATAATTCTACTTTGTTCATATTTTTACCTTACCTTTCTTTTAATAAAGGCCCCCAAATTAGTCTTCTTTTCTAATTACTATGAATTTCATGATGTTATCTTCAATTCTGTAATTTCTTTCTAATTCAGCTATTGAATCTGGTTTTGCTTCAAAGTTAATTACAACATAATATCCTTCTTCTTTTTTATTAATTGGATATGCTAATTTTTGTGTTCCTCTTTCGTCAACTGATTCAACTTTTCCTTCATTATTAATCAAATCTGTGAATTTTTTAACTACATCTTTTATAGCTTGTTCTTCAATAGATGGATTAATAATGATAACACTTTCGTATTTATTCATTATATTCACCTCCTCATGGATATATAACCCATCACATAATGGGTAAGGAGAAAAGATTTTCTCTTTTCAACGTGCATATTTTATCACATTTATCCAGCTTTTGCAACCGATTACTTGAAAATATTGACATTTTGTAGTAAAATATAGATACTTTCGAAATTTTTATTTCGTTTACTAACTAATATTTAGACAAAAACTATCTATGCAAACATAATAATTTTAATATATATTTAAAATTATTATGTTTTCTTTGATGATAAAAATAAATATATTATTGAAAAAGGAGATATATCATGTGGGATGTAATTTTAGATACATTGCTAGATACTGTTAAATTAATTCCATTTTTGCTAATTACATATATAATTATGGAATTTATTGAACATAAAACCAGTAAAAAAACAAAAGATTTTATTAAAAAGAGTGGTCGCTCTGGACCTTTATGGGGAGGTCTTTTAGGAATAGTCCCTCAATGTGGTTTTTCTGCTGCGGCATCTAGTCTTTATTCTGCAAGAATAATTACTTTAGGTACATTAATTGCCGTATTTTTATCAACATCTGATGAAATGTTGCCTATATTAATTTCAGAAGCAGTTGATATTGGTACTATTATTACTATACTTTTAGTAAAATTAGCTATCGCTGTTTTAGTGGGATTTTTAATGGATTTATTTTTTAGGAAAAAGTTTGAAGATTCTTCAGAAGAACCTGAAATAAAAGATTTGTGTGAGCATGAACATTGTGACTGTGAACATGGGATCTTTAAATCTGCATTAAAACATACTATAAATATTACTTTATACATTCTCATAATTTCTTTTATATTGAATTTAATTATACATTTCGTAGGTGAAGATAATCTTTCACATTTATTAAATTCAGCTCCAGTTGTTGGTCCAATTATAGCTTCACTTGTTGGCCTAATACCAAATTGTGCTTCATCAGTTATTATTACTCAACTTTATATTTCTGGAGTATTAAATTTTGCAACCATGATTGCAGGATTATTAGTTAATACAGGTGTTGGATTATTAATATTATTTAGAACTAATAAAGATTTAAAAGAAAATATTAAAATTACTGTATTGTTATTCTCAATAGGTGTTATCTTTGGAATCTTTTTTGACCTAATCGGTTTTATGGCTTAATATTTTATTAAAAAAGAAAAGTGGCGAAGCCACTTTTCTTTTTTTATGTTTTCTCAATAACCATGTTATCTTAATTCGTTCTCATTTTCTTTAATGATTTCTTCTAATTCTTCCTCTGTCAATCCCGTTATCTTAATTATTTTTTCTATTTCCATTCCTTCTTTTAACATTTCTTTTGCTATTTCTATCGCCTTATTCTTTTCTCCCTCTTTCTTTCCTTCTTCTATTCCTTTTTTTACTCCTATCTTTTTTCCTTCCTCTATTCCTTCCTCTCTTGCTCCTGACATATTAGTAACGTAATCTCTTTCTGCTTTTTCTCTTAAAAATGCCATCCTTCTTACTGCCTCGTCTCCTGTTAAATATTCTAGTTGTTCATTTGCTTTTTTTATTTCTTCATTCTCTTCCATTATTTCTCTTACCTCCTCCTCATTTTTATTACATATAAATGTTAGCCAATTCCATAAATCTTTATCTTCTTCTTTTCTTGCTTCTTTCATAAATTTCGTTAACTGTATAAAATGTATCTCTAATTTATCTGTTAATAATATATTTTTATATTTTCTTCGTAATTCTACTTTTTCATGATATGGTCCTTCTTTAAACATATCAAAATTCATTATATTTATTGTTATTGCTCTTTTATTTATTTTATAATTTTCATTTTTTTGCAATCCTGTATAATATAATCCTGACCAATTAAACTGCTGTCGAAATCTTTGATTTCGTGTCAGCAGTTATAGTTGCTTACCAACAATAAGGTTCTCTCTTTCATATTATATTGGTTTTGCATCTGCATTTCTATATCTATTACTGTACTATCATCTATTGTTGCTTCTATGTCTAATATTCCTGTTTTGTCATCTATTAATTCTCTTTCTAATTCTACTTCAGCTTGTATTTCTATTTTTTCTATTTTTATCTTTAGTATTGCTTCTAGCAAGTCTTTTAGGATACTTTCATTTCCTTTTTTACCAAAGACTTTTTTAAATATGAAATCATTCGTTAGTTTTAATTTTTGCATATATCTACGTCCTTTCTTTATTGTACTATTTTTTAATAGTTTATTCAATCTATAAGTTAAATTATTTTTGCTTTTTTGCATTAGTAATAAATATAGTTGTTCACTATATTTTTTATTCATTTGGTTATTTTATTATTTTTATATGGATTTATTTGAGAAAAAATTTTGAAAAAAATTATAAACTATCTAATAATATTTATATGAATAAATAAATGCACATTTATTTTTTATTATATAATCACATATTCTGTAATATTTCAACTATTTTCGTTCCCTAAAATACGACAAAAAGGAACATCTCTTTAATAAGTGATGTTCCTTTAACTTTATGAAACAAATTATTCATTTGACTAAATTCTTTTATTGCATAATTTTGACTAATTATACTTGATATAAATTTTATTATTTTAGAGGATTTCTTAAGCTCTATTTACTATGTTTACTTGTTTTTCTAGCTTTCTTTTGTTTATTTGTTAACACTCTAGCATAGCTTAATGTTACTGTTTCTAATCCTGCTACAGCAACTAATGCTACTATTAATGGCCATGGTACACTACCTGTTGATACGTTAATCATTACTGTTGCTTCTGAACTATTGTCTTCACTATTTCCGTCTTTGAATCCTGGTACATTGTCTGTTTGTGTTATCTCTACTCTGTTGTCTTTTTCTCCTAGGTTTCTATCTCCTCTGTTCCATGCTAATGTTATCTTATATTCTTTTGTCTCTCCTGCT